>NZ_JBAGJZ010000003.1:0-255772 GCF_037034285.1 Streptomyces tyrfis
CATCCTCACACCAGTCCATGAAAGTGCATGATGGGATTTCACGAGGCTTCTAGCTGCACGATCCCGCCGACGGACGCGGTGATGAAGCATCTGAAGACGGACGGGCCGAAGCGCCAGGAGCTGGAGCTGCTGCTGTCCCGGGCCCAGGAACCGGAGTGGTTCCAGAGCAGGTTCGGCGACTTCACAGCCGACTGCCTGCGGCGGCTCCTCGGCCTGGAGTCGATGGCCATCGGTCTCACCGTCTACGACGTCCGCCTGGTGTCGGGCCTGCTGCAGACACGGGACTACGCGAGTCGCGTCATCCGCACCGATCTGCGCCTCACGGAGTGGGACAGCCCGGCGATGGCGATGCGCGTCGCCCTGCGCCAGGAGCGACGGCATGCGGGCGAACGCGCCGGGGAATCCTCCCGAACGCGTGCGTTCAAAGGCGTCCGGGTCTGCTCTTGAGCGCTCGTTTGCGCTCATTGACGAGGGTGTGCGGACCGGCTTGTCCGGTCGTCATCGTGCATCCGAATCACACCATGGAGGCGGCTTTTCCGGCATTCGGCCCTCGAACGTATGCGAGACGCGACGCGCCGGAGCAGTGCCGGGCGGAGATGCGGGGGCCCGTGCGCGGGGCGAGCATCGAAGGAAGGGCGGGAAGGACCACGACGCCCCGGGGCACCGGAAGAGCCCGGGACGCGCGGACGCCTCGGGCCGCGTGGCGTGTCCGGCCGGGACGCCGTCTTCGACGGGCATGGGAGCGAAAGGGAGGTTCGGAACATGGCCGACAAAGAAGCGGGCACACGAAAGGTGCTGGCGATCGTCACGAACTACGGCGTCGAGCAGGACGAACTCCTCGTGCCCCGGGACCATCTCCGGGACGCCGGCGCCGAGGTGGACGTCGCCGCGGTGTCGGCGGGCGATGTCCAGACGCTCGTCCACGACAAGAACCCGGGCCGAAAGGTGCGGCCCGACCGCACTCTCGACGAGGTGGACCCGGATGACTACGACCTGTTGCTGGTGCCGGGCGGCACGTTGAACGCCGACACCCTGCGCCTCCAGAAGTCAGCGGTCGGCATCATCCGGTCCTTCGTCTCCTCCGGCCGGCCGGTGGCGGCCATCTGCCACGGGCCGTGGGCCCTGGTGGAGGCCGGTGTCGTCGAGGGGAAGTCGATGACGTCGTACCCCTCCCTCAGGACGGACGTCCGCAATGCCGGCGGTGAATGGGCGGACGAGCCGGTGATCAGGGACGATTCCCGCGGCTGGACCCTCATCACCTCGCGGCGGCCGGCCGATCTCAAGCCGTTTCTCCGGGAAGTGGACGCGGCGCTCGCCGTCGGCGCCCGGTGAACCGGCTCCGCGCGCCCCGGCCCGCCGGGCGCGGCGGGCCGGGGCGGCGGCTGTGGAGGGGCGGGCCGGTCAGCGCGTGTGGCGCCCGGTGAGAAGCCGGTAGAGGGCCAGAACGATGACGGACCCGACGACGGCGGCGATCCAGGTGGAGAGATGGAAGAAGCCGTTGATCGAGTGCACGCCGAAGATGACCTTTCCGAGCCAGCCGCCCAGCAGGCCACCGGCGATCCCGATCAGCATGGTGATCAGACACCCGCCGGGATCCTTGCCCGGCATCAACGCCTTGGCGATCGCACCGGCCAGCAACCCGATCACAGCCCAAGCGATGATGCCCATCGCACACGCTCCCTTCGTCAAAGCCTCTCGGTCGGCGGAACGCCGCCAACCCTCCTGGTGCCCCGTACCGGATTCCGCAAACTCGCTGGCCACCGCCCTGCCGGGGGCGGATCCGGCGGCGCCGCCGGGGCCCCTTCGCCCTGCCGGGCCGCCCCGACCGCCGTGACGGCGCCTCAGGCCGCCGCGCCCCCGCACCCCGGCTCACCGCGGGTCCCGGCACCGGCCCTCCAGCCAGTCGTACCAGTCCCGCATCCCCTCACCGGTGGTCGCCGAGACCCTGAGCACCCGCAGGTCCGGGTTGACGGACCGGGCGTACTTCTCGCACTGGTCGGTGTCGAAGTCGACATACGGCAGCAGATCGATCTTGTTGATGATCAGAAGGCCCGCGGCCGCGAACATATGGGGGTACTTGATCGGCTTGTCCGTTCCCTCCGTGACCGAGATGATCACGGCCCGTCCGCTCTCGCCGAGGTCGAAGAGGGCGGGGCAGACCAGGTTGCCCACGTTCTCGATCAGGAGCAGCGAGCCGTCCTCCGGCGCGAGCGCGGTGAGCGCGCCGCGCACCATCTCCGCGTCGAGGTGGCAGCCGGCGCCGGTGTTGACCTGCACGACGGAGCCGCCCGCGCCTCCGATGCGCTCCGCGTCGAGCATCGTCTCCTGGTCCCCCTCGATCACCGCGACCGGGCGGCCGTGGCCGGTCAGCTCCCTGATGGTGCGTTCGAGGAGGGTGGTCTTGCCCGCGCCGGGCGAGCTCATCAGGTTCACCGCCACGATGTCCCGCTCGGCGAGCCAGGAACGGTTCCGTGCGGCCAGGTCGTCGTTCTTGGCGAGCACCCGTTGTTCGAGCGTGATGGTGTCGCCGCCCTGCGGGCTCGGGCCGCGGCCGCGGCGGCCGGGCGCGTGACCGTCGTGCGCGTGGTCATGGGCACGGCCGCCGTGCGCGTGGCCGCCCCGGTCGTGGTGCTCGTGTTCGTGGTCCTCGCCCATCCGGTCCGGGCCGTGCGGGTGCGGGTGCGGCCGGGTGAGCCCCGTGATCCGGGGTCCGCCGCCGCCTTCGCCACCGCCGTCCGCGCAACCACACGTACCGCACATTCCGTCAGCCCACTCTCATAGAGACGATCTGCAGCTCCCGGCCCGACACGACGTCCACGTCGGAACTGCCGCACGGACACAGCAATACAAGATCGTCCAGGGAGAAGTCCTTCTCACACGCCCGGCAGTGCGCCCTTCCGGGGACATGGTCGATTTCGAGGACCGCGCCCTCAGCGACCGTTCCCGAGGTGGTGAGGTCGAAACAGAACCGCATCGAATCGGGCACCACGGCCGTCAGCCTTCCGACGCGGATCCGGACGGCGCGCACCGGCCTGCCGGCCGCGCGCTCGCACACCGCGTCCACCATGCTCTGGGTAATTGACAATTCATGCACTGCTGTCCCGTTTCCCGAATTTCACTCACGTGGACGCGGCCACCGAGAGGGAAAAGCCATCCTCGGAGAACCTCATGTTGACAGAGCTCTCCGGCTGCTTCTAGATGGTAACCAATCCGCATGACACCCCACACACTTGTTCACTCTCGGGCGGTTTCGACACCGGAAGGCAGCGGATTATGCCGACAGAAGCAGCGACAAAAGCAGAGAACACCCTCATCCATGTGCTGTGGATCAACGCGGGGCTGAGCTGCGACGGGGATTCGGTCGCACTGACCGCGGCCACGCAGCCCAGCATCGAGGAGATCGCGCTCGGCGCGCTGCCCGGTCTGCCGCAGATCGCCGTGCACTGGCCGCTCATCGACTTCGAGTGCGGCCCGGACGGGGGCGCCGACGATTTCCTCGAATGGTTCTTCAAGGCCGATCGCGGCGAACTGGACCCGTTCGTCCTGGTCGTCGAGGGGTCGATCCCCAACGAGCAGTTGCACGACGAGGGCTACTGGTCGGCCTTCGGCAACAATCCGGCGACCGGACAGCCGATGACCACCAGCGAATGGCTCGACCGGCTGGCCCCGAAGGCCACCGCGATCGTCGCGGCCGGCACCTGCGCCACGTACGGCGGGATCCACGCCATGGCGGGCAATCCGACCGGCGCGATGGGGGTGCCGGACTACCTGGGCCGGGACTGGAAGTCCAAGGCCGGGGTGCCGGTCGTGTGCGTCCCCGGCTGCCCCATCCAGCCGGACAACCTGTCGGAGACGCTCACCTATCTGCTCTACATGGCCACCGATCAGGCGCCGATGATCCCCCTCGACGAGGCGCTGCGCCCGACCTGGCTGTTCGGCCGGACGGTGCACGAGGGCTGCGACCGGGCCGGTTACTACGAGCAGGGTGATTTCGCGACGGAGTACGGCACGCCCGAATGCATCGTGAAACTCGGATGCTGGGGGCCGGCCGTGAAATGCAATGTGCCCAAGCGGGGCTGGATGAATGGAATCGGCGGGTGCCCCAATGTCGGTGGAATCTGCATCGGCTGCACCATGCCCGGATTCCCCGACAAATTCATGCCGTTCATGGACGAACCGCCGGGCGGCAAGCTCTCCACGAATGCCGTGGGTCTGTACGGCTCGACCATGCGGCGGCTCCGGAGCATCACCACCCACACTCTGGACCGTGAGCCGAAATGGCGGAAGCGCGGCCGGAGACTGACGACCGGCGCCACCCGCACCTGGTGATCCCGCGACCACGACCCACCGGGTGAGCACCGCGGCCCACCCGGTAAGCACCGAGACGGAAGAAGAGGCGGCCCCATGACGGCGATCAGCCAGGGCAAGGACGAACTGGTGGAGATGGCGTGGGACCCCATCACCCGTATCGTCGGAAGTCTGGGCATCTACACGAAGATCGATTTCAAGCAGAAGACCGTGGCCGAGTGCCACAGCACCAGCTCCATCTTCCGCGGCTATTCGGTCTTCATGAAGGGCAAGGACCCGCGCGACGCCCATTTCATCACGAGCCGGATCTGCGGAATCTGCGGCGACAACCACGCCACGTGCTCCTGCTACACGCAGAACATGGCCTACGGCGTGAAACCGCCGCACCTCGGCGAGTGGATCGTGAATCTCGGCGAGGCCGCCGAGTACATGTTCGACCACAACATCTTCCAGGAGAACCTGGTGGGGGTCGACTACTGCGAGAAGATGGTCGCGGAGACCAACCCCGGCGTCCTCGAACAGGCCAACCGCACGCCCTCCCCGCACGCCGGGGACCACGGGTACCGGACCATCGGCGACATCATGCGCTCGCTGAACCCCTTCAGCGGGGAGTTCTACCGCGAGGCCCTCCAGGTCAGCCGCATGACCCGGGAGATGTTCTGCCTGATGGAGGGCCGGCATGTGCACCCCTCCACGCTCTACCCCGGCGGGGTGGGCACGGTGGCGACGGTTCAGCTGATGACCGACTACATGACCAGGCTCCAGCGGTACGTGGAGTTCATGAAGAAGGTCGTGCCGATGCACGACGACCTCTTCGACTTCTTCTACGAGGCTCTTCCGGGGTACGAGCAGGTCGGCAACCGCCGCGTCCTCCTCGGCTGCTGGGGCTCCTTCCAGGACCCGGAGCACTGCAACTTCTCGTACGGGGACATGACCGACTGGGGCCGGAAGATGTACGTGACCCCCGGCGTCGTCGTCGACGGAAAGCTCGTCACCACCGACCTGGTGAAGATCAACCTCGGCATCCGCATCCTGCTCGGCTCCTCCTACTACCGGGACTGGGAGGAGCAGGAACTGTTCGTGACGCACGACCCGCTCGGCAATCCGGTCGACCGGCGGCACCCCTGGAACCAGCACACCAACCCGCAGCCGCAGAAGCGCGACCTGGACGGCAAGTACAGCTGGGTCATGTCGCCGCGCTGGTTCGACGGCACGGACTACCTCGCGCTGGACACCGGCGGCGGTCCGCTGGCCCGGCTCTGGGCCACGGCGCTGGCGGGCCTGGTCGACATCGGGTACGTCCGGGCCACCGGCAGCAGCGTGAAGATCAACCTTCCGAAGACGGCGCTCAAGGGCCCCGTCGAGCTGGAGTGGCACATTCCCCGGTGGAGCAACACCCTCGAACGCAACCGGGCGCGCACCTACTTCCAGGCGTACGCCGCGGCGTGCGCGCTGCACTTCGCCGAGAAGGCGCTCGCGGAGATCCGGGCCGGGCGGACCAGGACATGGGAGAAGTTCGAAGTGCCGGAGGAGGGCATCGGCTGCGGCTTCACCGAGGCCGTGCGCGGGGTGCTGTCGCACCACATGGTGATCAGGGACGGCAAGATCGCCAACTACCACCCCTATCCGCCGACCCCGTGGAACGCGAGCCCGCGCGACACCTTCGGGACGCCCGGACCCTACGAGGACGCGGTGCAGGGCCAGCCGATCTTCGAGGAGAACGACCGGGAGAACTTCAAGGGCATCGACATCATGCGCACGGTGCGCAGTTTCGACCCCTGTCTGCCGTGCGGCGTGCACATGTATCTGGGCAAGGGCAAGAAGCTGGAGCTGCTGCACTCGCCCACCCAGTCCGCGGGCAGTGAGTGACATGACGGAGCGGCAGACATCCGGGACGCCGTCCCCCGGGGCCCGGCGGGCGTCCGGCGAGGAGAGCTGGCGGACGGCCGGTGAACGCATCGAGAGCCTGCTCGCCGCGAGCGCGGCGGGAGGCGTCGCCGCCCGCGAGCGCGGCGAGGAACTGGTCCGGCTCGTCAGCGACTTCTACGGCGCCGGGCTGGAGCGGCTGCTCGACCTGATCCACGAGCACGGCGGACTGGACGACGAGGTCCTGGCCGCCCTGGCCGCCGACGAACTGGTGGCCGGCATGCTCCTGGTGCACGGACTCCACCCGTACGACGTGGAGGGCCGGATCGAGAGCGCGCTGGAGGGCGTGCGGCCGTATCTGGGCTCGCACGGCGGCGACGTGGAGCTGCTCGGCGTCACGGAGGACGGGACCGTGCGGCTGCGGCTGCTGGGCACCTGCGACGGCTGCCCGTCGTCGTCTGCCACCCTCGCGCTCGCCGTGCGCGGCGCGGTCGAGTCGGCGGCGCCGGAGATCACCGCCATCGAGGTCGAGTCCGGCGACGCGACCGGGGACGCCGGGGAGTCCCCGGCCGCGGGCGCGGCCGGGCCGCTGGTGCCGGTGGACGCGCTGTACACCCGGCTGCACGAGACGGATCCGCGCGGTGGGGGCGCCGACGGCGCGGGCGCGGCCTGGCAGCCGGCGCCGTCCCTGCTGGACCTGGCGGCCGGCGGCGTCGCGCGTCTGGACGCCGCCGGATTTCCCCTGGTGGCCTGCCGGATCGGCGCGGAGCTGTTCGCGTTCCGCGACCGGTGTGCCCGGTGCGAACGGCCCATGGAGGGTGCGACGCTGACCCGGCGCCTGGGCGGCGGCCCGGGCGACGGGGTGCTGCGGTGTTCCGCCTGCCGCGCGCACTACGACGTGCGGCGGGCCGGGGTCTGTCTCGACGCGGACGCCGGCTCGGCGCACCTGGATCCGCTGCCGCTGCTGACCGACGGCGCGTCGGTGTCGGTCGCCGTGCCGACCGCGACCGCGGGCGTCTCATGAGCGCGCCCGCGGACCGGGCCAGGTCCCCGGTCGGCGTGCTGCTCCGGGTCGGCCGCGACCGCCCCGCACCGGCCGCCGGGGAACGCTGCGACATGTGCGCCGTGCCGGTCGGCGAGGAGCACCGGCATGTGGTGGACCTGGAGAGCCGCGGCCTGATGTGCTGCTGTCCGGCCTGCCATCTGCTGTTCGCCGACGACGGAGCGCGGCTGCGGCACCGCGCGGTCCCCGACCGGTATCTGAGCTTCGACGGGGTCCCGCTGGACGCGCGGGCGTGGGACGAGCTGGGGATCCCGGTGGGACTGGCCTTCCTGTTCCACAACTCCGCGCAGGGCCGCACCGTCGCCTTCTACCCGGGCCCGGCCGGGGCGACCGAGTCCGAGCTGCCGCTCGACGCCTGGTCCGGGCTGGTGGCGGCGGCCCCCGGGCTCTCGACGCTGCGCCCCGACGTGGAGGCGCTCCTCGTCCGGCGCGCCGACGCCGGCGGCGCGGGCGTGACCTCGTGCCACCTGGTCCCGATCGACGCCTGCTACGAGCTGGTCGGCCGGCTGCGCACGCTGTGGCGCGGCTTCGACGGCGGCCGGGAGGCGCACGCCGCGCTGGACGCGTTCTTCGAACGGGTCGGGGCCCGCAGCCGGCCCGCGAGCGCCGACCGGACGCCCGCGCGGCCGACGGACCCGTGCGGCGCCTCATGACCGGGCCCGCCGCTCCCGGCCTGGAGTTCTCCGTGCTCCGGATCGTCGCCGAGCCGTACTCGGCGGCGCCGCAGCTGACCGCGCGGCTGAGGATCGAGGACGGCACGGGCGAACGGATCCATGCGATCGTGCTGCGCTGTCAGGTCCGCATCGAACCACAGCGCCGCCCCTACGACCGGACCGAACAGGAGGCGTTGCGGGGCCTGTTCGGCGAGCGGCGGCGGTGGTCGGAGACGCTGCGTCCGTTCCTGTGGATGCAGTGCGGCGCGACGGTGCAGGGTTTCACCGGCTCCACCGAGACCGATCTCGCGCTGCCCTGCAGCTACGACTTCGATGTGATCGGCTCCCGCTATCTGCACGCGCTGGGCGACGGGACGGTGCCGGTCACGCTGCTGTTCTCGGGAACCGCGTTCACCGAGGGGGACGGCCGCGGCGGGTTCCGCGTGCGGCCGGTGCCCTGGGACTGCGAGGCGAGGTACGAGCTTCCCGTCGGGGTGTGGCGGCAGCTGATGTCGTTCCACTTCCCGCACTCCGGCTGGATCAGGCTCGACCACGACGTCCTCGCCGCCTTCGCCGGGTTCCGGGAGCGCCGCGGGCTGATCAGCTGGGACGAGACGGTCCGTACGTTGTTGTCGGAGGCCGGCGGCGCGACCACCGGGGAGCTCGACGAGGTGATCCAGTGACCCGGGCGACCGGAGTGAATCCCGTGGACCTCGACCCGGTCCGTCAGGTCGCGGACGCGGTGCTGTACGAGGGCTATCTGCTCTACCCGTACCGGGCCGGCGCCCGCAAGAACCGGTCGCGGTGGCAGTTCGGGGTCCTCGGGCCGCCCTCCGCGGCGCCCGGGAGCTTCGCCGAGGAGCCGGGCATGGCGATGGAGTGCCTGCTCTCGGTCCCGTCCGGCGCGCGGGCCGGGGCCGGGGTGTCGGTCCGGCTGCGTTTCCTCCAGCACCAGGTACGCCGGGTGCGGCGGCGGGACGCGGACGGCGGACACACCGACGTCCCCGGGCTCACGGTGGCCGGTGTGCCGGTCCTGAGCTGGGACGAGGCGGTCGAGCGGGAGGTCGACCCGGGGCCGGTGCCGCTGGCCGGGCCGTCCGACCGGGTCTGCTCGGTTCCCGGCGGCGAGGAGACCGAACCTCTCGTGGACGCAGATGGAATGACGGTAGGTCAGATCGTCCGGCGGCGCGAGCGGCTGGCGTTCAGGGTCCGCACCCGCACGACGGAGGACGACGGGTTCCTGCGGCTGTCGGTGTCGGTCGACAACGAGCACGCCGGGACGCCCGCCGACAAGGAGTCCGCGCTCCGCGTCTCGCTGCTGGGCGCGCATCTGCTGCTCCGGGCCCATGGCGGAGCGGAGTTCGTCTCCCTGCGCGAGCCCCCGGAGGCGGCCGCCGCGGCCGCGTCGCGGTGCGAGCAGCGCCGGTGCTGGCCGGTGCTGGCGGGGCCGCAGGGCTCCGCGGACACGGTGCTCGGCGCGCCGATCATCCTCTACGACCACCCGGAGATCGCGGAGCAGAGCCCGGGCGCCCTGTTCGACTCGACCGAGATCGACGAGATCCTCACCCTCCGGATCATGACCATGACGGACGAGGAGAAGGCCGAGGCCCGGGCGACCGATCCCCGGGCCCGCGAGATCGTCGACCGCTGCGACGCGATGACGCCGGAGGAACTCCGGCTGCTCCACGGGCTGTTGCGCGACCCCGGCGGCAACGGCGGCCCCCGTGGCACTGGCAGTCCCCGTGGCCTCGGTGATCCCGGTGGCCCCGACGGCGTCGACTGCTTCGACGGCCCCGGCGAGCTCGACGGTCCCGTCGGCCCCGGCGATCCCTCGCTCCTCCGGGACGGGACGCCGCCGCCCCCGGCGGTCGCGGCCGGGGAACGGCATGAGGCGGGGCCGGACGCCTCCGCGGCCGGCGGCGCGCCCTGGTGGGATCCGGCGGCCGGCGCCGACGGGCCGCCGGGGACCGACGCCGTCGTGATCGACGGGGTGCGCGTGGCCCGGGACAGTCTCGTGCGGGTCCGCCCCTCCCGCCGCGCCGACGCCCAGGACCTGTTCTTCGCCGGCCGGGTGGCGCGCGTGACCAACGTGCTGCGCGACGTCGACGGCGGAACGCATGTGGCCCTGCTCCTCGTCGACGACCCGGCGGCCGACCTCCACGACTGGTACGGCCGCTCCCTGTACTTCGCCCCCGACGAACTGGAGCCGCTGCCTGCCGGCGACACCGGTCGGGGCGTCGCCCGCCCATCGGAAGCCCTGAAGGAGAGCCCCTCGTGAAAGCCCTTGGAATCGTCACCGCGGGTGTGGCCGCCGCCGTCGCGGTGGCCGCCGTCGTCGTCGGTGTGCGGTCGATCCCCGACATCCGCAGGTACCTCAGAATGCGCTCCATGTGAGCGCGCCGCTCGACGACGAGGAAGAGGAATACGCCCGGTCCGGCGCGGCCGGGCGGCCGGCGCCCCCGGAGGAGTCCGGGACGACCGGCCGGCCGGGGACGCCTGAACGGCCCGGCGCGGCCGGGCGCGTGCTCGTGGCGGGCGTCGGCAATCTCTTCCTCGGCGACGACGGCTTCGGGCCGGAGGTGGTGCGCCGGCTCGCCGCCGCCCCCGGCCCGGAGCCGTTTCCCGCCGGGGTGCGGATCGTCGACTACGGCATCCGGGGCATGCATCTCGCGTACGACCTGCTCGACGGCTACGACGCGCTGGTGCTGGTCGACGCCTGCCCGGGCGGCGGGCCGCCCGGTGAGCTGACGGTGCTGGAGGTCGGTCCGGAGGACCTGGGAACCGGCCAATTCGACGCACATGGAATGAATCCTGTCGAAGTGCTGGCAAATCTGGATCAACTAGGCGGTACGCTTCCGCTGACTCACGTCGTGGGCTGCACGCCCGCCGACATCGGCGAGGGCATCGGTCTCAGCGCGCCCGTGGCCGCGGCCGTCCCCCGGGCGGTGGCGGCGGTCCGCGCGCTGGTCGGCCGGCTGTCCCCGCCCGCGCCCGCCCGCGAAGCCGCTCCCGCCTCACGCCCTCGCCCCGCCCCTACCCGGAGGTCCTGATCATGTGTCTCGGCATCCCCGGACGCGTCGTGGAGATCGTCGAGGGCTACGCGGGCCAGCTCGCCCTCGTCGACGTGGAGGGCGCCCGGCGCCGCGTCAACATCGGGATGCTCGACGAGCCCCCGGCCGCCGACGACTGGGTGCTGCTCCACATGGGCTTCGCCACGCAGGTCATCGACGAGGCCGGGGCGGCGGCCGCGCTGGCCGGACTGGAGCTGATGGGCAGCGGCCCCCGCGAGGCCGGCGGCGCGGACCGCGAACGGGGCCGCGTCCGCCGCCGGTTCGAGGTGCGCGGCGTCGTGCAGGGCGTGGGCTTCCGGCCCTTCGTCCATGTCACCGCCACCGAGCTCGGCCTCGTCGGCTCGGTGGCCAACACCGGCGACGGGGTGGTCGCCGAGGCGGAGGGCGAGGCAGGGGCGGTCGCGGAGTTCGCGCGGCGGCTGCGGTCCGATCCGCCGCCGCTCGCGGTGGTGGAGTCCGTCACGGAGACGGACCGGCCGCTCTCCGGCGGCTCCGGGTTCGCCATCGAGGACTCCCGCGCGACCGGCCGGGCCCGCACCCTGGTCTCCCCCGACGTCGCGACCTGCCGGGACTGCCTGGCCGAAGTCCGCGACCCGGCGAACCGCCGTCACCGCCACCCCTTCATCACCTGCACCCACTGCGGGCCCCGGTTCACCATCGTCACCGGCCTGCCCTACGACCGCCCGGCCACCACCATGGCGGGGTTCGCGATGTGCGACGCCTGCCGCGCGGAGTACGAGGACCCGCGCGACCGGCGCTTCCACGCCCAGCCGATCTCCTGCCACGCCTGCGGCCCGCGTCTGGAGCTCGTCCGCAAGGACGGCGCGCCGCCGCTGCACCGCGAGGAGGCGCTGCGCGCCGCCCGGCGGTCGCTGGCCGAGGGACGGATCCTCGCGGTCAAGGGGCTCGGCGGCTACCACCTCGCGTGCGACGCGCGCGACGAGGAGGCCGTCGCCCGGCTGCGCCGTCGCAAGCACCGGGGCGGCAAGCCCTTCGCCGTGATGGTCGGCGGTCCCGAAGCCGCCGCCGAACTGGTGACCATGACGGAGGGCGAGCGGCGTCTGCTCACCGGCGCCACCCGGCCCATCGTGCTGCTGCCCCGCCGCGCCGACGCGCGCTCCGCGGGCGTCGCGGACTCCGTGGCGCCCGGCAGCCCGGACCTCGGCCTGCTGCTCCCGTACACCCCGCTGCACGTTCTCCTCCTGGGCCTCGACGGCGACGAACCCGGCCCCGACGCGCTGGTGATGACCTCCGGCAACCGCTCCGGCGAGCCGATCGTCACGGACGACGCGGAGGCGCTGACCGAACTCGCGCCGCTGGTCGACGCCTGGCTGCGGCACGACCGGCCGATCCGGGTGCCGTGCGACGACTCGGTCAGCCGCTTCGTCGCGGGCGCCGAGCTCCCCGTGCGCAGATCGCGGGGGTACGCCCCGCTCCCCCTCGCCCTGCCCTTCGAGGTGCCGCCGACGCTGGCCGCCGGCGCCGACCTGAAGAACACCTGCGCGCTGGCCGAGGGCTCCCACGCCTGGGTCAGCCAGCACGTCGGGGACATGGACGAGCTCGCCACGATCGAGGCGCTGACCCGCACGGCGGACCATCTCGCGCTGCTGACCGGCGTCGAGGCCGGGCGGTTCGCCGCCGACGCCCACCCCGGCTACCGCAGCGGCGCCTGGGCCCGCGCCCGCGCCGGGGGGCGGCCCGTGCGGACCGTGCAGCACCACCACGCGCACATCGCGTCCGTGATGGGCGAGCACGGACTCGGTCCCGCCAACCGGGTCATCGGCTTCGCCTTCGACGGCACGGGCCACGGCCCCGACGGGGCGGTGTGGGGCGGCGAGGCGCTGGTCGCCGGCTACGCGTCGTACCGGCGGGCGGCGCATCTGTCGTACGTGCCGCTGGCCGGCGGGGACGCGAGCGTGCGGCGCCCGTACCGGATGGCGCTGGCCCATCTGCACGCGGCGGGGGTCGGCTGGGACGAGGACCTGCCCCCGGTCGCGGCCTGTCCGGCGACCGAACGCGGCGTGCTGGCCCACCAGTTCGCCACCGGGCTCGGCTGCGCTCCGACGTCCAGCATGGGGCGGCTCTTCGACGCCGTGGCGTCGCTGGCGGGCGTGCGCCACGAGGCGGCGTACGAGGCCGAGGCCGCGACGGCGTTGGAGGGTCTGGCCCGGTCGGCGCCGCCGGAGCCCGCCGCGAGCGCGTACGTCTTCGGCGTCCGGTCCGCCCCGGGGGACGGCGAACCGGTGCTCGCGGACCCCGGCCCGGTGATCCGGACGGTGGTGTCGGACGTGCGGGCGGGCGTGCCGCCGGAGACGGTCGCCGCACGCTTCCACACGGCCGTCGCCCGCCTCGTCGCGGCTCTCGCCGAGCTGTGCCGGAGACGGACCGGGATCGGTGTGGTGGCCCTGGGCGGCGGCGTCTTCCAGAACGCCGTCCTCCTCGACGCGACCCGCAACGCCCTGGCGGAGAAGGACTTCACCGTGCTCCGCCCCCGGCTGCTGCCGCCCAACGACGGCGGTCTCGCCTTCGGGCAGCTGCTGGTCGCGGCGTCCGGCTGACCTCCCGGGGCCGGGCCCGACCCGCCCCGGAGAGCGGCGGCCGCGGCCGGCGGGCCCCGGGAACACACGATCCGCACAGAAGCAGGACCCGAAGAGAACCCGCGGTGCAGCGGGACCCGCAGAGAAGGAAGACACCATGTGCCTGGCAGTCCCGGGGCGTGTGCTCCATACCGTCGAGGTCGACGGCGTCCCCATGGCGCAGGTCGACTTCGGCGGCGTACGGAAGGAGGTCTGCCTCCAGTACGTGCCCGACGCGGCGACCGGTGAGTACGTCATCGTCCATGTCGGCTTCGCGATCCAGCGGCTCGACGAGGCGTCGGCGCTGCGGACGCTGGCCGAGTTCGAGCGGCTCGGGCTGCTGGAGGAGGAGTTCGGCGACGGCCTGGAGGCGGCCGCCGCCCGGCGGTCCCCGGAAGAAGGAGCGGTGCGATGAAGTATCTGGACGAGTTCAGCGACCCACGCCTGGCCGAGCGGCTCCTCGACCAGATCCACGCGGCCGCCACCCGGCCGGCGGTGATGATGGAGGTCTGCGGCGGCCAGACCCACTCGATCATCCGGCACGGCATCGACCAACTGCTGCCCGACTGCGTGGAGATGATCCACGGACCCGGATGCCCGGTCTGCGTGACGCCGCTGGAGATCATCGACCGGGCGCTGGCCATCGCCGCCCGCCCCGAGGTGATCTTCTGTTCCTTCGGCGACATGCTCCGGGTGCCGGGCAGCGATCGCGACCTGTTCTCGGTGAAGAGCGCGGGGGGCGATGTGCGCGTCGTCTACTCCCCGCTCGACGCGCTGAGGCTGGCCCGGGAGAACCCCGACCGGGAGGTCGTCTTCTTCGGCATCGGCTTCGAGACGACCGCTCCCGCCAACGCCATGACGGTGCATCAGGCACGGCGGCTGGGCGTGCGCAACTTCTCTCTGCTCGTCTCGCACGTCCTCGTGCCTCCCGCGGTGGCGGCCGTCATGGAGTCGCCCGACTGCCGGGTGCAGGCGTTCCTGGCCGCCGGGCACGTGTGCAGCGTGATGGGGACCTCGGAGTACCCGCCGCTGGCCGAGAAGTACCGGGTCCCCATCGTCGTCACCGGCTTCGAGCCGCTCGACATCCTGGAGGGCGTGCGCCGGGTGGTCCTCCAGCTGGAGGAGGGACGGCACGAGGTGGAGAACGCCTATCCCCGCGCCGTGCACGAGGCGGGGAACCTCCCCGCGATGGCGATGCTGCGGGACGTCTTCGAGGTCACCGACCGGACGTGGCGCGGCATCGGGACGATTCCCGGCAGCGGCTGGCGGCTCGCCGCGAAGTACGCCGGCTTCGACGCCGAGCGCCGGTTCGACGTCGAGTCGATCCGGACGGCCGAGTCCTCGCTGTGCCGGTCCGGCGAGGTGCTCCAGGGGCTGATCAGACCGCACGCCTGCGAGGCGTTCGGCAAGGAGTGCACGCCGCGGAATCCGCTGGGCGCCACCATGGTGTCGTCCGAGGGCGCGTGCGCCGCGTACTACGCGTACCGCCGCCTGGAACTGGTCGACGCGCGATGACCGGGGCGACGAAGCGCGTGCCCTCCCCCGCCCCGGCCCTCGGCTCTCCCGTGCCGGACGGCGGGCAGGAGGCCGGACCGGACTTCGAGGGCCGGGTCTGCCCGGTCCCGCTGCGGGAGACCGCGACGGTGGTGATGGGCCACGGCGGCGGCGGGGCGATGTCCGCCGAACTGGTGGAGCAGCTGTTCCTGCCGGCGTTCGGCGCCGCGGCCGCGTCCGGTCTGGGCGACTCGGCCGTGCTCACGGTCGGCGGCGTCCGGCTGGCCTTCTCGACCGACTCGTTCGTGGTGAAGCCGATGTTCTTCCCCGGCGGGTCCACCGGTGACCTCGCGGTGAACGGAACGGTCAACGACCTGGCGATGTCGGGCGCGGTGCCGCTCTTCCTGTCCTGCGGGTTCATCCTCCAGGAGGGGACCGCGCTGACCGACCTCGAACGGATCGCGCGGGACATGGGCGCCGCGGCCGAGGCGGCCGGGGTCCGGCTGGTCACCGGCGACACCAAGGTCGTCGACCGCGGCAGCGGCGACGGCGTCTACGTCAACACCTCGGGCATCGGCCTGGTCCCGGAGGGCGTCGACATCGGCCCCGGCCGCGCGCGGCCGGGCGACGCCGTCCTGATCAGCGGGGACATCGGGGTGCACGGCATCGCCGTGATGAGCTGCCGGGAGGGTCTGGAGTTCGGCACGGCGGTGGAGAGCGACACCGCGCCGCTGCACGGCCTGGTCGCCGCGATGCTCGCGACCGGGGCCGACGTGCGCGTGCTGCGCGATCCCACGCGGGGCGGCGTCGCGGCCTCGCTGAACGAGATCGCCCGTGCGTCGGAGGTCGGCGTCGAGCTGGTCGAGCGCGAGCTGCCGGTGCCGGACGCCGTGCGCGACGCCTGCGGTCTGCTGGGGCTCGATCCGCTCCAGGTGGCGAACGAGGGCAAGCTGATCGCGTTCGTGCCCGCCGAGTCCGCCGAGCGGGTGCTGTCGGCGCTCGCGGCGCATCCGCTGGGCCGGGCGGCCCGCCGGATCGGCACCTGTGTGTCCGACCATCCCGGCATGGTGGTGGCCAGGACCGGTCTCGGCGGCTCGCGGGTGGTCGGCCTGCCGGTCGGCGAGCAGCTCCCGAGGATCTGCTGAGTGAGCGCGCGCGGCGCCGTCCTCTTCGCCCGGTACGCCTATCCGCC
Source organism: Streptomyces tyrfis (assembly GCF_037034285.1). Lineage (NCBI taxonomy): Bacteria > Bacillati > Actinomycetota > Actinomycetes > Kitasatosporales > Streptomycetaceae > Streptomyces > Streptomyces tyrfis. The sequence continues at coordinate 16,224 of NZ_JBAGJZ010000003.1, forward strand.
CAACGAGCTCGGCTACTGCGGTCCCGCCGACGCCTCGGCCCTGCTGCGTCCCGAGGACACCGAGGCGATCGAGCGGCACGCCCGCCGGTTCGAGGGGGCCTGGTGCTATCTCGAACTGCTCGCCGAGGCGGCCGGTCTCTCCGACCCGCTCGACGAGCGGGTGGTGGAGGCGTACTGGCTCGGCAACGAACTGCTGGACCTGCCCGACCCCGCCGCCCTGCTGGCCCGGCTGCGCGAGCGCTTCCGGGGCCAGCGGGGCGGCAGTTGGCGGGACGCGGCCGGCCGGGTCCGGGCGCATCACAGCTTCCAGGTCTTCGAGGTGTACCCGTGGGCGGGTCTCCTGACCGGCTCGGGCCGTCGGACGGCCCTGTCGGTGCTGGACCGATGCCGCATCCGCACCGGTGTGGTGCGTTCGGTGAGCGGTGAGTGCGCCGTGGTCGAGTCCCGGCCGCTGCGGTGGGCGGACGGCCGTCTGGTGCACGGGGCGCCCTGCCGGGAGTCCGTGCGCTGGTCGGCGGGCGGGCGGGCGCTGATCGCGGGGCCGGCCCGGGGCGACCTGGTGGCGCTGCACTGGGACTGGGTGTGCGACGTGCTCACGGAGCCGCAGGCGGCCCGTGTCGAGGCGGCGGAGGCCCGTCAGCTGGCGTCGCAGGGACTGACCGGGCCGGCCGGGTGACCGGCCGGGAGCGCCGGCGGCCGGGCCGCCGGGAAGGGAGAGAGCGACGATGGTGGCCTCAAAGGCCGTTTCGGTGCCCGTCGACGGGTCGGTGATCGCCGGTGACCTGGTGGTCGGGCCGGGGGCCGAGGGCGTGGTGCTCTTCGCCCACGGCAGCGGCAGTTCGCGTCACAGCCCGCGCAATCGGGCGGTGGCCGCGCGTCTGCGGGAGGCGGGTCTGGGCACGCTGCTGCTGGACCTGCTGACCGTGCGGGAGGAGCGGGACGACGCGGTGACCGGGCAGTACCGGTTCGACATCGGGCTGCTCGGCCGGCGGGTGGTGGCGGCGGTGGACTGGCTGGCGGAGCGGCCGGAGGCGGCCGGGCTGCCGCTGGGGCTCTTCGGGGCCAGCACCGGGGCGGCGGCCGCGCTGCTGGCGGCGGCCGAACGGCCCGGCCGCGTCGAGTCGGTGGTGTCCCGCGGCGGCCGCCCCGATCTGGCCGAGGAGGCCCTGGAGCAGGTGCGGGCCCCGGTACTGCTGATCGTGGGCGGGGCCGACCAGGAGGTGCTGCGGCTCAACGAGGAGGCCGCCGAACGGCTGAGCGCGCCGCACCGGGTCCATGTGGTCCCGGGGGCCACGCATCTCTTCGAGGAGCCCGGGGCCCTGGAGGAGGTGGCCGAGGCGGCGAGCCGCTGGTTCCTGCGGCCGGGAGAGCCGGAGGGCTGAGGCGCGGGCGGCGCCCCGCCGCGTCCGTGGCCGTACGTGTCCGGCCGTGTCCGGGCCCTGTGGCGTTCCGGACACGGCCGGGGCCTCAGTCCTTCGGCGAGAAGCGGAGCCGGGTGGCCGCCAGGGCGCCGAGGGCCAGCAGCACGATGGACACCCACAGCCCGGACAGGTGGTTGCCGGTGGCGTCCTCGGCGTAGCCCATGATGTACGGGCCGACGAATCCGCCCGTGATGCCGACCGTGTTGAGCAGGGCCAGGCCGCCCGCGAGGGTCTTGCCCTCCAGCCGGGTGCCGGGGAAGTTGAACAGCAGCGGCTGCACGACGAAGAACGCCAGACCGGTGAAGCAGAAGCCGAGCAGGGCGATCACGGGGCCCGAGATCGCGGCGACGACGAGACCGGTGAACATCATCAGCAGACCGGTCACCACGAAGTTGCGGGAGCGCCGGGGCGTGGTCGCGCGCGGCGGCACGACGATGGCGCCGACGGCCGCGGTGAGCCAGGGCAGCCCGGTCAGCAGACCGATGGTGAAGGGCGAGAGGTGGCCCCAGCCGCCGATGATGCCGGGCAGGAAGTAGACCACGGAGTACAGGGCGACCTGGTGCGTCCAGTTGGCGAAGATCGCCAGCAGCATCTGCTTGTCGCGCAGCACGGACAGCAGGGAGCCGGAGTCGTTGCCGGCGGCCTTGGCGCCCTCGCTCTGCTCGCGGCTGACGGCGTCCTGGACGAGCCGGGCCTCCTCCTCCGTGAGCCACGGCGCCTTGGCCGGGCTGTCGGGCAGGAAACGGAAGATGACGAAGGCCAGGAAGAGGCAGGGGATGCCTTCGATGAGGAACATCCACTGCCAGCCGTGCCAGCCGCCCATGCCGTCCATCTCCATGAGCAGGCCGCCCAGCGGGTTGCCGACGACGCTGGCGATGGAGGCGCCGAGCAGGAGCAGGCCGATGGCCCTGCCGCGGGTCTCGGAGCGGAACCAGTACGTGAAGTAGAGCAGGATGCCGGGGAGCAGACCGGCCTCGGCCGCGCCCAGCAGCAGCCGCATGGCGTAGAAGGACTTCTCGCCCTGGACGAAGGCCATGCAGGCGGAGATGATGCCCCAGGTCAGCATGATCCTGGTGATCCACCAGCGGGCGCCCACCCGGTGCATGATCAGGTTGCTGGGCACCTCGGAGGCCGCGTAGGTGAGGAAGAACAGCCCCGCGCCGAGCCCGTAGGCGGCGGCGGAGATGCCGAGATCGACCTCCAGGCGCTCCTTGGCCAGGCCGATGTTGGTCCGGTCCAGGAACGACATGATGTAGGCGGCCAGCAGCAGCGGCATCAGCCGCCGCATGTTGCGGCGGTCCAGGTCGCCGAGCGCGTCGCCCGGGGTTTCGTGTGGCGTGGCCGCACCGGGGGTGCGGGATCCGCGGATCAAAGACATCGGTGTCCTCTTGGAGTGCTCTGGCAGCCGACGGGCGCGGGCGCGCCCGAGGGGTCGGGGCGGGACGGCCCGTGACGGTGGTCGCCGTCACGGGCCGTCCGGCCGCCGTGGTGTGGGGTCAGACGACGAGCCGGACCGGGTTCTCGACGGCCTCGGTGAAGGCCGCGAGCCAGCGCGCCGCCACGGCGCCGTCCACCGGACGGTGGTCCACGGACAGGACCACGCCGAGCACCTTGGCCACGGTGACCGCGCCGTCGCGGACCACCGCCTCGTCGCGTGCCGCGCCGACGGCCAGGATCGCGGCCTGCGGCGGGTTGATGATGGCGGCGAACTCCTCGACGCCGTACATGCCGAGGTTCGACACGGTGATCGAACCGCCTTCGAGGTCGGCGGGGCGCAGCGATCCGGAGCGCGCCTGCTCGGCGCAGGCCCGGGTGCGGGCGGCGATCGCCGACACCGACAGGTTCTCGACGCCGCGCAGGACCGGGGTCACCAGTCCGGTCTCGGTGGCGACGGCGACCGACACGTCGACCGCGGCGAAGCGGCGGACGGCGTCCGGCGTCCAGATCGCGTTCATCTCCGGCACCTGGGTGTGCGCCGTGGCGACGGCCTTGATCAGCAGGTCGTTGACCGAGACCTTGACCGGGCTGACGGCGTTGATCCGCTGCCGCAGGGCGAGGAGTTCGTCCACGGCGCAGCTCGCCCGCAGGTAGAAGTGCGGGATGTGCTGCTTGCTCTCGGTCAGGCGCCTGGCGATGGCCCGGCGCATCCGGCTGTGCGGGATGTCCTCGTAGTCGCCGGTGGTGCCGGTGGTGCCGGTGGTATCGGCGGCGACGGGGGCGGGGGCGGTGCCCGGCGTGCCCGTGGCGGGGGCGGCCGGGACCGGCGCGGCGGGGGCCTGCGGCGCGGCTTCCCGGGTGTCGCGGGCCGCGACGGCGGCCTCGACGTCCCGCCGCACGACGCGTCCGCCGGGTCCGGTGCCGGTGAGGACCGTGAAGTCCAGTCCGGCCTCCCGGGCCAGTCTGCGGGCCAGCGGGCTGCTGAAGACGCGCCCGCCGCGGTCCGGCCCGGTCCGCGCCGTCGGAGCGGTGGGCTGCGGGGCGGCGGCCGGGGCCGGGACCTCGGGGGCCGGTTCCTCCGGCACGTCGCGGCGGACGGCCTGCGGGGCCTCGCCGGGCGCCGCGACGGCGACGCCCAGTTCGGCCAGCAGCGCGTCGAGGTCGCCGGTCTGCTCGCCGGCGGCGCCGAGCACGGCGATGGGGTCGCCGACCTCGATCTCCACGCCGGCCTCGTAGAGCGCCTTGAGCAGCACGCCGTCGCGCTCGGCGGAGACGTCCACCTCCGCCTTGTCGGTCTCGATGGAGACCAGCGCGTCGTCCTTCGTGAACGCCGCGCCCTCGGCCACCAGCCAGGCGGACAGCACCGCCGTCGGCGAATCGGCGGCGACCGCGGGCATGCGGAACAGTTCGGCCATGATCAACCCTCCTGGGTGTTCTGTCGTACGGGGAGGGTCAGTTCTCGGTGACCCGCTTGAGCGCGGACACGACCTCTTCGGTCCGCGCGATGGCGGCCCGCTCCAGCACCTTGCTGATGCTGGGCGAGGACTCGCCCGCGTGGACGCGCTGGACCGGCTGGTCGAGCCAGTCGAACCAGCGGCGCTGGATCTCGTCGGCCAGCCAGCCGCCGTAGGAGGTGCCGGCGGGGCCCTGTTCGGCGATGAGCACGTTGTTGGTCTTGCGGATGCTCTCGCCCAGGGTGTCCCAGTCCAGGCTGGCCCGGTCGAGCCAGCGCAGGTCGATGACCTCGGCGTCCAGGCCGAGCTGCTCGACGGCCTCCAGGACGTAGTTGGTCATCGCCAGGTACGACACGATGGTGATCTTGGATCCGGTGCGGCGCACGGCCGCCCGGCCCACGGGCAGACAGTAGTCGAAGTCGTCGGCCGGGCCCTGGCCCACCGTGTTGTACAGGTCGGTGTGCTCCAGCACGACGACCGGGTCCTTGCAGGTCAGCGCGCTGTTCATGAGCCCCACGTAGTCGAAGGGCGTGGACGGCGCGACGATCCGCCAGCCGGGGGCGGTGGCGAAGATGCCGGCCGGGTCCATGGAGTGCTGGGAGCCGTAGCCGGTGCCCATGGCGACCTTGCTGCGCAGGACGAGGGGGACGCCGGTCCCCTGCCCGTCGCCGCCGAACATGTGCCGGGCCTTGCCGATCTGGTTGAAGATCTGGTCGGCCGCGACCCACATGAAGTCGGCGTACATGAACTCGACCACCGGCTTGTACCGGCCGTCGAGGGCGATGCCGCCGGCGAGACCGGCGAAGGCGTTCTCGCTGATGGGCGTGCCCAGGACGCGGTCGGGGTGGGCCTCGGCCAGGCCCTTGGTGGCGCCGTTGGTGCCGCCCTTGAGGCGGTGCACGTCCTCGCCCATGACGACGACCGAGTCGTCCTCGGCCATGCGGCGGCTCATCACCTCGGCCACCACGTCGATGAACTTGCGCTGTTCCAGGCGGCCTTCGAAGGTGTCGGCGTCCGCCAGGCGCACGCCGTCGAACTCGCTGAGATCGCCGCGCACGCCGACGTCGCGGAACGACGCGTCGGGCCACTCGGCGGGCTTGATGCGGCGGGTGCCGGGCTTGCCGTCGGGGTCGGGCTCCAGCAGTTCGTCGCCGACGGCGGCCATGAGCGCCTTGGCGCGCGCGGTGCACTCCTCGATCTCGTCGGCGCCGAGGATCCCGTTCTCGACGAGCTGCCGGGAGACGAGGGCCAGCGGGTCGCGGGCCCGCCACTCCTTCTCCTCGTCCTTGGTGCGGTAGCCGAAGGCGCTGCCGGGGAACGGGCCGTTCTGGTGGAAGAAGCGGTACACCTCGGCCTCGACGACGGTCGGCCCGTTGCCCGCCCGCATGTGGTTCACGGCCTCGCTCATGGCCAGGTACACGGCGAGCGGGTCCATGCCGTCCACCCGCCAGCTGGGGATGTTGAAGCCCAGGCCGCGCGCCGAGAGCCGGGGCTCCGCCGTGGCCTCGTCGACGTGGGTGGAGACGGCGTACTTGTTGTTCTCGATGAAGAAGCAGACCGGGAGCTTCCAGGCCGCGGCGAGGTTCATCGTCTCCAGCACCGAGCCGATGTTGACCGCGCCGTCACCGAAGTAGGTCACCGAGACGGCGTCGGTGCCGGCCTGCCGCGCCGACCAGGCGAACCCGGCGGCCTGCGGCACGCCGCCGCCGACGATCGCGTTGGTTCCCATGGCCCCGGCCTCGGCCCACTGCAGGTGCATGGATCCGCCCCGGCCCCGGCAGAAGCCCCGGGCCAGACCGCAGATCTCGGCGAGGCTGCGGAGCAGGACGGTGCGCACCTCGTCGTCGACGGGACGCCGCAGGTCGATGCCCGCGGGCGCCACGTAGCCCAGCGCCTTGGCGAGGAACTGGTGGTGGCCCCGGTGCGAGCCGCCCACGAAGTCGGCGGCGGTCAGCGGGAGCACGGAGCCGACGGCGCCGCCCTCCTGGCCGATGCTGGAGTGCGCCGGGCCGTGCACCAGACCCTGCCCCGCGAGGTCGAGGACGTACTCCTCGAAGGTCCTGATCAGCAGGGTCTGGGTGAACATCGAGGTCAGCAGCCGCGGGTCCGCGCCGTGCCAGTCCTTCTTGGTCGCCGTCACCTCGGTCCAGGGGGACGCGGGGGCCAGTTTCCGGTGTGTGGGCATGAGCACTCTCCTGTGTGATTCGGTGAGCACTGTCGCAGCGAATGGATCCATAACCAATACCCGTTACTGGAACGTTACGTTCAAGTTTCCGACATTTCCATTGACTACGCCCCTCGCAGCGGCGCAATGTGAGACCCATGGCAAGCAGATGGATCCATTCGACAGCGGACGGTGAACGGCGGACATCCGGCCCGGCCGGTGCGGGACCCCTCGGCTTCGCCGCGTCCGGCGCGCCGACGGCGCTGTGGCAGCCTTCCGTGTGAACACGCCGCCGTATCAGCGCACCGCATCGCACCAGGGAGAGCCATGTCACGGAAGCCGTCCACCGGGTCGAGCACGCCCGACTCCGGCGCGTCCGGATCCAGTACGCCCGGATCGGGTGCGTCCAGGGCCAAGGCGTCCGGACCGCGGGCCGCCGCCGTCGCCAGCCAGCGGGTCGCGGACCATCTGCGGGCCGCCATCCTGAGCGGGGAACTGCGCCCCGGCGCGCGGATCATGCAGGAGCAGGTCGCCGCGCAGCTCGGCGCCAGCCGGATCCCGGTGCGCGAGGCGCTGCGGATACTGGCGGCCGAGGGCCTGACCGTCGTGAAGTCCAACAGCGGCGCCTGGGTGTCCCGGATGGACATGGCGGAGTGCGAGGGGGTCTACAAGATCCGCGAGCGCCTGGAACCGCTCGCCCTGAGCGAGAGCATCCCGAACCTCTCGGCCGAGCAGGTGGCCGAGCTGGAGACGATCGCGCGGCAGATCGAGCTCACCGCCGACGTGGACCGCTTCCTGACCCTCGACCGCCGGCTGCACCTGCTCACCTACGCCGGATGCGGGGTCGCCCAGATCACCGCCATGGTCGACCGGTTCTGGAACACCACCCAGCACTACCGGCGCGCCTTCGCCCGGCTCGCGGGCGACAGCGGCTGGGAGCTGATCCACGCCGAGCACCGACTGATCATCGAGGCGATCAAGCGCCGCGACGCCGTCGACGCCGAACGATTTCTCACCGGCCACATCCGCCGCACCCGGCTGGAACTGGCCCAACATCCCGAACTGTTCACCGAGGACGACCATGACAACGAACGCACAGCCGACGCAGCCGACGCGAGGAACGCGGGAGGCGCGGGCTGACGCCCGCCCCTTCGAGGGCCGCACCCTCCTCCTGTCGGGCGCGGGCGGCGGCATCGCCCGCGAGGTGGCCCGCCAGTTCCACGCCGCGGGAGCCAACCTGGTGCTGGGCGACCTGAACGCCGCCGCGCTGGAGGAGTTCGCCGCGACGCTCGACCCCAGCGGCGAGACCGTGCTCACCCGGGTGCTCGACGCGGCCTCGCCGGAGAGCAACAACGCGTTCGTCGCCGCCGCGGTCGAGAGGTTCGACTCGGTCGACTTCCTCGTCCCCGCCGCCGGGATCTACCCCGAGCAGACGGTCGCGGACATGACCGACGAGCAGTGGAACACCGTCATCTCGGTCAACCTCAACGGCGTCTTCTACCTCACCCGCGCGGTGCTGCCCCACCTCAACGAGGGCGGCAGCATCGTCAACCTCACGTCCATGGCCGGTCACCGCGGCAGCGTCGGGCACGCGCACTACGCGGCGACCAAGGGCGCCCTGCTCGCCTTCTCCCGCAGCCTCGCCTGGGAGCTCGGTTCCCGGGCCCGGATCAACATGGTCTCGCCCGGCATCATCGAGACCTCCATGACCCGCGACTACGTGGCCGCCCGCGGCGACTCCGCGCTCGCCACCACTCCCCTGGGCCGGCTGGGCAGGCCGGAGGAGGTCGCCTCCGTGGTCGTCTTCCTGTGCTCGCCCGCCGCGAGCTTCGTGCAGGGCGAGGTCATCCACGTCAACGGCGGCATGCACATGGCCTGACCGGCCGGCGGGCACGGGCGGGGAACACGCGAGGACGAGCGGGAACGGAACGGAACGAGAGATGACGACGGAAGCGGCGATCTACCCCGACCTGCGCGGCAGGTCCGTATGCGTCACCGGCGCGGCGCGCGGCCTGGGCCTGGCGATGGCCGAGGCGTACGCCGACGCGGGATGCCATGTGCTGCTGCTCGACCTCGACGGCGACGAGCTGGACCGGGTGCGCCCGGCGCTGGCCCGGGGCCGGGCGGAGCAGCTGATCAGGACCGCCACGGCCCCGGTCGACGACGAGGACGCCGTGACGGAGGCGCTCAGCGGCTTCACGGCCCGGACGGGAGGGCTGTCCGTGATGGTCGCGAACGCCGGGGTGTCCGCCAACGCGCCCTCGCTCGACCTCGGGCTGGACCGCTGGAACACCGCGCTGGACGTCAACCTCACCGGCGTCTTCGTCTGCGCGCGGGCCGCCGCCCGCGTCATGCGCGAGGGCGACGGCGGCGTGGTGCTCACCACCTCGTCGATGTACGGGGTGACCGCCGGCCCCGAACGCGCGGCGTACTGCGCCACCAAGGCCGGCGTCGCCGCCCTCACCAGGGTGCTGGCCGTCGAGTGGGCCCCGTACGGCATCCGCGTCAACGCGCTGGCGCCGGGGTACGTCGAGACGGATCTGGTGGCCCGGCTCGCCGAGGACGGGCGGCTCGACACGGAGGCGCTGCGCCGCCGCACCCCGCGCGGCCGGCTCGGCCGCCCGGCGGACATCGCCCACCTCGCCCTGTTCCTGTCGTCCGACGTCTCCGCGAACGTCACGGGCCAGGTGGTGGTCAGCGACGGGGGCTGGACGGCCGACGGCTACGGGGTGACGACCGGCTGACGGCCCGTCATCCGGAGGCCGGGCCCTGCCGCCCGGCCGGCGGTCCGCCCCGCGCTCGCGGGGCGGACCGTCTCGTTCGTGCGCCGCGCACCGGACCGGAACGGGCCCGCCCGGCGTGCCGCCCGTCGAGGAGCCCCGGCCCCGGTCAGCGGCGGGAGTCGACCTTCAGCAGCGCGGCCCACTCCTCGACGGCCGGGCGCTCGGCCAGGTCCGCGACGGCGATGTCGAGGCCGTGCGCCTCGCGCCAGCGGCCGACCAGCGTCATCAGCCGGACGGAGTCGAGGCCGTGGTCGACGAGGTTCTCGTCGTCGGGTAGGTCGTCGACGGATTCGCCGAGGACGTCCGCGATGTCGTCGCGCATCTCTTGCAGGGTGAGTGCCACGGTGTTCAGATCCCCTCGAGAACGGCGTCGGCGGTGGTGACGGCGGCGCACCGGCCGGCGGCCCACTTCAGGGCCATGGCGTGGTCCTCGGCGGAGAAGTCCGCCACGGCGTCGGCCACGACGAACGCCTCGATGTCCCGCATCCACGCGTCGCAGGCGGTCATCAGCACCCCGATGTGGGCGTAGACGCCCGTGATGACGAGCTGGTCGCGGCCGAGCGCGGCCAGTCGGTCCGCCAGGTCGGTGCGGGCGAACCCGCTGTACTTCCACTTGGTGACGACGGTGTCGTCCGGGCCGGGCGCGACGGCGTCCGCGATCGCCCCGGCCGCCGGGTCGGCGGGCAGGCCGGGTCCCCAGAAGTCCTGTTGCAGTCCGCGCTGGGCCGGGGTCTGCCCGCCGGGCTGGGCCGTGTAGAAGACGGGGATGCCCAGCTGCCCGGCGCGTTCCCGGAGAGCGGCGACGTTCGCCAGGAGGCGGGGGATCAGATCGGTCCGGTCGTCGTAGGCGGAGAGGAAGTAGTGCTGGAGGTCGTGCACGAGCAGGACCGCGCGGGACGGGTCGACCTTCCAGTCGACCCGGTTCGCGGGCAGGCCGGCCTTGTCGGGCATGGGGTAGGAGGTGATCTGGGGCAGGGCCATGGAAGTGTCCGTTCAGTCCTGTGCGGGAGCGGGCCGCCGGGTGGCGGCGGGCGCGGCGGCGGGGCGGGAGCCCGTCGGTACGGGCGCGGCGGGTGCCGGGGCTTCGGCGCCGTCGCCGGGGCCGGCCGGGCCGTCGGGCCCGGGGGCGTCGGTGGCGGCGGCGCGGAGGTCCTTCTTGGAGATCTTGCCGACGCCCGTCTGCGGGAACTCGGTCACGAACTCGACGCGGTCGGGCACCTTGTAGGCGGCCAGGCCCCGGCCGCGGACGAAGCGCTTGATCTCCACGGGCTTCAGCGGTCCCGCCCCGGCCCGCAGGATGACGTAGGCGAGGCTGCGTTCGCCGAGGTAGGGGTCCGGTTCGCCGACCACGTTGGCGTCGTGCACGGCCGGGTGGGCGAGGATGTGGTTCTCGACCTCCTCGGCGGCGATCTTCTCGCCGCCGCGGTTGATCTGGTCCTTGGCCCGGCCCTCGACGATCAGGTGTCCGGTCCCGGTGCGGCGGACGATGTCGCCCGTGCGGTAGAACCCGTCGTCGGTGAACGCGCGGGCGTTGTGCCGGGGCGCGCGCCAGTAGCCCCGGATGGTGTACGGGCCGCGGGTCAGCAGATGGCCGGAGGCGCCCTCGGGCACGTCCTCGTCGGCGTCGTCGACGAGGCGGATCTCGTCGTCCGGGGAGATGGGCCGCCCCTGGGTGGTGACGATCGTCTCCGCGGGGTCGTCGAGGCGGGTGTAGTTGACCAGCCCCTCCGCCATGCCGAAGACCTGCTGGAGCGTGCAGCCCAGGGCGGGGCGGACGCGGCGGGCGGCCTGTTCGCTGAACTTGGCGCCGCCGACCAGCAGGACGTCCAGGCTGCTCAGGTCGTACGGGGTGTTCGGGCCCGCCTCGGTCCAGACCAGGGCCAGCGGCGGGACCAGGCCGGTGATCGTGACCCGTTCCCGCTCGATCAGGGGGAACGCCGTCTCCGGGCTGGGCTGCGGGCAGAGCACGACCCGGGCGCCCGCGTACAGCGCGCCGAGCGTGCCGGGCGAGGAGAGCGGGAAGTTGTGGGCGGCGGGCAGCGCGCACAGATAGACGCTGTGTTCGTCCACCGCGCAGATCTCGTTGGAGCCGCGCAGCGAGTAGATGTAGTCGTCGTGGGTGCGCGGGATCAGCTTCGGGACGCCGGTGCTGCCGCCGGAGAGCTGGAGGAAGGCCAGGTCGCCGGGTTCGGGGCCGTCGACGTCGACGGGTTCGGCGTGCACCGCCTCCAGCGGCTCGAACGCGCCCGCGTCGGGTCCGGCCACGAACACGTGCCGCAGGGTGGGGACTTCGGCGCGGACCGCGGCGGCCAGCGCGCGGTAGTCGTAGCCGCCGTGCTGCCCGGCGATCACATAGGCGGCGGCCTCGGTGAACTCGCAGAAGTAGCGGATCTCGGTCTCACGGTGCGCGGGGAGCGCGAAGACGGGCAGGGCGCCGATCCGGAAGAGGGCGAAGATCACCTCGAAGAACTCGGCGATGTTGGGGAGCTGCACCACCACCCGGTCGCCCCCGACGATGCCCCGGGCCAGCAGTCCGGCGGCCAACCGGTCGGCGCGGGCGTCGAGTTCGGCATAGGTCCAGCGGCGTTCGGGGCCGCCATCGGCGCCCGGGTCGACGATCGCCACGCGGTCGGGGTGGGCGGCGGCCCGCTCGCGGAGCATGGCGCCGAAGGTCTCGCCGCGCCAGTGCCCGGCGGCCCGGTAGCGCTCGGCGAACTCGGCGGGCCAGGTGGGGGGCGTCGGAACCGGAGCCGGGTTCGGGTTCGGGTTCGGGGACGTCGTCGCGGTCACAGCCGGGCCCCCACGGCGCCGAGGAAGGTGCGGAACTTGGCGGCGGTCTCGGCGGTCTCCGCCTCGGCCTCGGAGGCGGCCACCACCCCGGCGCCCGCGTACAGGCGCAGCGAGGACGGTTCGGCCTCGGCGCAGCGGATGGTGACGACCCATTCGCCGTCGCCGTCGGCGTCGCCCCAGCCGACCATGCCGGTGAAGAAGCCTCGGTCGAAGGGCTCGCTCTCGCGGATGACGCGGCGGGCGGTGTCGGTGGGGGTGCCGCAGACGGCGGGGGTCGGGTGCAGCGCGCAGCCCAGTTCGAGGGCGGTGGTGTCCTGGGAACGAAGGACGCCGGTGACGGTGGTCGACAGGTGCCACATGGTCGCGGTGCGGACCAGGGTGGGCTTGGCGGGCACGGTCAGGCCGGTGCAGTAGCGGGCCAGGCTCTCCTGCACCGCGTTGACGACGACCGCGTGTTCGTGCAGGTCCTTGGGCGATTCCAGGAGGGCCGCGGCGCGTCGGACGTCCTCGGCGAGGTCGTCGCTGCGGGGGACGGATCCGGCGAGCGGGTTGGCGACCACACGGCCGCCGTGCCGGGACACCAGCAGTTCGGGGCTGGCGCCGAGCAGGGTGCGGTCGGGCCCGGTGGGCACGGCGAAGGTGTAGCCGGAGGGGTCGCGTCGGGCCAGCCGCTGGAGCATGGCCGGGAGGTCGAAGGGGCGGTCGGCGTCGACCCGCAGGGTGCGGGCGAGGACGACCTTGCTGTACTCGCCCCGCCACATGCGCTCGACGGCGGCGGCCACGGACGCCGCGTACTCCTCGGGCGCCGGTTCCTGATGCACCGTCATGCCGCGTGTGTCGGCCGGGGACGGCGGGTCGGCGGGAAGGGCGACCAGCGGGTCGGCGGTCAGCGGGGGCGCGGTGCGCAGGACGGCCGGCACGGCGAGCGCGGCGGGAGCGTCCTGGTCGAAGGGTATCGCGCCCATGACCACGGGGGCGGTGTGACCGGCGGCGCGGGCCTCGGCGAGGGCGGCGGCCACCCGCACGGCCGGCGGACGTCCGTCGTGCGGCACTTCGCTGTGCACGCCCTCGCCGAGGAGCGTGCGCGTCGGGGTGCCGAGGAAACGGGCCCCGGGGACGAAGGAGTTGAGCAGGCCGGTGGCCGCGCCCACGGCTGGGTGGACCGGCTCGGCGGTGGTACGGGGTGCGGCGACCTGGGGTGCCGTCGACACGATGGCTCCGTTTCTCGCACGTCCGGCGGCGGGCGCGGGCGTGCGGTGCGGGTGTGCGGGGAGGGTCGGGTCCGAAAGGGGCGTACGGGGAGTCGGAAGCGCGGGCGGGACGGTGGGGCGGGGTGTCCGGCGGTCAGCGGAGGGTGGCGCCGCCGTCCACGTAGAGCTCCTGCATGGTGATGTGGCGGGCCAGGTCCGACGCGAGGAAGACGACCGCGTCGGCGATGTCGGACGGTTCGGCGATCCGGCCGAGCGGAATGCCCGTGCGGTAGACGGCCGGGTCGCCGTCCAGGACCCGGGCGCGGGCGTCCGGGTCCTGCCACAGGGCGCGTTGCATGGCCGTGTCGGTGGAGCCGGGCGCGACCACGTTGCAGCGGACGCCGCTGCGGGCCAGTTCCAGCCCGAGGCACTTGGTGTACATCGCCGCGGCCGCCTTGGAGGCGGCGTAGGCGCCCAGGTGTACCCGGGGCACACCGGCGGCGTTGGATCCGACGGTGACGATGCTCCCGCCGCCCCGGGCGGCCATGCCCGGGGCGGCGGCGCGGGCGGTGTGGAAGACGCCCGTGGTGTTCACGGCGAAGGTGTCCGCCCAGTCCTGGTCGGAGAGTTCGGCCGCCGGGCCCGGGCGCAGGATGCCGGCCACGTTGACCAGGACGTCCAGCGGCCCGTGCCGGGCGGTGACCTTCTCCACCACGTCGCGCACGGCGGCGGCGTCGGTGACGTCCATGGCGTACGGCGTGAGGGCGCCGGCCGGCTCAAACGCCTCCGCGGGTCCGGCGTGTCCGGCGTGTCCGGCCGCGAGCGCCTCGACGCCCTCGGCACGCCGGTCGGTCGCCACCACATGGGCGCCCCGGGCGGCGAGCGCGCGGGCGACGGCCGCGCCGATGCCCTGGCCCGCCCCGGTGACCAGGGCCCGTCGGCCGGCCAGCAGGCCGCCCCCGCCCGGGGATTCGTACCGGACCGGGGACCGCCGCGCGGTCGTGGAAGCGGATGCGTCGGATATGACGTCGGACATGCCTGACCCCCAATTTCGTAAGGTAAGCCTAACCTTATTCAACTGTCGCGGACAGCTACCCGGCAGCCCGTCACCGACCAGGCGACTCCATCTTCTATGGTTAGGCTAACCTCACTTCATGCAGATGCGGCATTCCGAGGTCCGAAGGCCCCACGGCCAAGTGCGCGAGTACGCGGGGACGTTGACGGCCGGATCCGGCGAACCCGGCGGGGCGTCCCGGGCCGGGCACGAGGACCGTCCCGCGTCCGGCCCGTCCCGTCGCCGCGTCTGGCCGGTCGTCGCCGGGTTCGCGGCCCTCGTCGTACTGCTCTGCGGCGTCTCGCTGTCCGTCGGCGCGGGCGAGGTCGGCCCGGGCGGGGCGCTCGACTACCTGCTGAATCGTCACGGCGCCCGTGCCGACAGCCGGCTGTCCCTGGTCGTCGGGGACCTCCGGCTGCCGCGCACGCTCACCGCCGTGCTCGTCGGCGGGGCCCTCGGCGTCGCCGGCAGCCTGCTCCAGGCCGTCACCCGCAATCCACTGGCCGAGACCGGACTGCTGGGCGTCAACGCGGGCGCCTCGCTGGGCGTGGTGGCCGGGATCGCGCTGCTGGGGCTGGACTCCGGTTACGCCTATCTGGTGTGCGCGTTCGTCGGCGCGGTGACCGCCAGCGGTCTGGTCCTGCTCATCGCGGGGCGCGGCCGCGGCGGCTCTCCCATGCGGCTGGTGCTCGCCGGTTCCGCGCTGGGCGCGACCTTCGGCGGGCTCACCAGTGTCATCGTGGTCAACTCGGCCGAGACCTACGACCGGTTCCGGTTCTGGGTTCTGGGGTCGCTGGCGGGCACGGAGGGGTACGACGAGCTGTCCCGCCTGCTGCCCGTGCTCGTGGTCGGCTTCGTGATCGCGCTGCTGGTGACCCGGCCGCTGTCGGCCCTGGCGCTGGGCGACGACCTGGCGCGCGGCCTGGGCCACCGGCCCTCGGCCGTCCGTACGACGGTGGCGGTGGCGGTGACGCTGCTCACGGCAGGCGCCGTGGCCCTGGCCGGTCCCATCTCCTTCCTCGGGCTCCTCTCCGGCTTCCTGGCCCGCGCGCTGGCCGGGACCCGCCCCGCCGCGCGGCTCGTGCTCGCCGGGCTCGTCGGCGCCGCGGTGCTGGCGGTCGCTGATGTGGCCGCCCGGGTGGTGTCGCGGCCGTTCGAGGCGCCGGTGTCGGTGATCGTGGCGCTCATCGGCGCACCGGTCCTGATCGGCATCGTGCGTTCCCGCCACCTGGCCGCGACGGGCATGACCGAGCCGGACGCCGGCGCCGCCCCGCCGTCCCGCGGCCGGACCCCGCTCCCCGCCCGTCTCGGGCGGGTCCTGCGCCGCGCGCGTACCGGCCGCCCGGTGGAGCAGACGGCCGGCGGCACGAAGGTCCGGGACCTGACCCCCGGGACGACCGTGCTGCGACGCGGTCCGCTCTCGCTGCTGGTGCACCGGCGGCCGGCCCTCGCCGTGCTCGCACTCCTCGTCCTGGCGACGGCGGCCGTGGTGTTCTCGGCGTACGCGGGCCAGAGCGACATGGGGGTGGCCCGCACGTTCCGGGCCGTGCTCGGGCAGGGCGACCGCTTCGACGTGCTGCTGGTGCGGAAGTTCCGGCTGGGCCGGATCGTCGCCGGGCTGGTGGCGGGCGCGGCCCTGGGGCTGGCGGGCTGTCTGACCCAGACCCTGGCGCGCAACCGGCTCGCCACCCCCGAGCTGCTCGGGGTCAACGACGGCGCCACCGCGGCCGTTCTGCTGTCCGTTTCCCTCAGCGCCACCGGCACGTTCGGCTCCTGGTGGGCCGGCCCGCTGGGCGCCCTCGCCGCCGTCCTCGTCGTCACGACCGTCTCCGGCGGGCTCGGGCAGCGCGGCTACCGGGTGCTCGTGGTCGGCCTCGCCATGTCGGCGCTGGCCTCGGCCGTCACCCAGGTGGTGCTGTCCCGCCGATCGCTCAGCTCGGCCGGTTCGCTGTACGTGTGGACCTCCGGGAGCCTCAACGGGCGCGGCTACTCCGTCGCCGTGCCGGTCCTGATCGGGCTCGCCGTGCTCGTTCCCGCCGCGCTGATCGTGGCCCGGCAGCTGGCGGTGCTGCGCTTCGACGACGCGACGGCCGCCTCGGTGGGCGTCCGCCCGGACCGGGTCAGGCTGCTGTGCATGCTGCTGGCGGTGGCGCTGGCCGGACTCGCGGTGGGCGTGTGCGGGCCGGTGGCGTTCGTCGCGCTGGCCTCCCCGGTCATCGCCGCGCGGCTCGCCGGGCCGCTCAGGGTGCCGCTGCTCGGCTCGATGCTGACCGGGGCGGTGATGGTGGTGGTCGCCGACGCCGTGGGGCGGATCGCCTTCTCCGGCTCCGAACTCCCCGTGGGCGTGGTGACGACCGTCCTCGGCGGGCCCTTCCTGCTGTGGGTGCTGCTGGGCCGGTCGTCCGCCACCCGGCTCTGAGAGCCGGCGGGCGGCGGACCCCCGCCCGGTGTCCAGCCGGTTCCCCGCAGCTCGCGCTCCCCCCACCGACGTACCGAGGATCAACACGAAAGGCGGACCACCGTGACCGCTCTCCCCAGCCCCGCCCTGAACGCCCTGCGCGACGGGGTCCGGGCCCGGACGCCGGGCGCCGAGGCCGAGTTCTGGCTGCGCGCCGAGCGGGCGGGCACGCCCCTCGTCGAACCCGACCCCGAGGGCGACCCGGCCCACCGTCTGGTCACCTTCCTGTGGCGGGAGGCCCCGGAGCGGCCCGCCGCCGACGTGCTGCTCCTGGTGCACACCGTCACCGACCGGGACCGCCACGGCGGCGATCTCACCCGCCATCTGATGCGCCGCGTCGAGGGCACGGGGGTCTGGGCCCTCTCGCACCGGATGCGCGCCGACCACCGCGCCTCGTACCAGTTCCTGCCCGGTCGCGGCGCCCGGGAGGAACTGCTGCGCACCGACCGGGACTCCTGGCGGGCGGCGCTGGACCGGGCGGCGCCGGACCCGCTGAACCGGACGCCCGTCCTGCCGTCGTACGGGGGACGCCGTCCCGCCTCGGTGCTGTCCCTGCCCGACGCCCCGCCCCAGCCCTACGCGGGCGGCGACGGCGCCGCCCCGCCGCGCGGGACCACCAGGGAACGGGAGCTGGACGGCCGCCGGGTGACGGTCCATCTGCCGCCGGGGCACGGCCGGCCCGCGGCGTCGTACGCCGTCGCGGTGCTGCTCGACGGGGAGATGTGGGGGCCGGTGCTCGACGCGGGCTCCATGCTGGACCGGATGCACGCGGACGGGGCCCTGCCGCCGACGGTGGCCCTGCTGGTGGACACGATGGACCACCGGATGGACGAGCTGAGCTGCAACGGCGCGTTCGTGGACTGGCTGGCGGACGGTCTGCTGCCGTGGGCGGCGGCGGAGTACGGCACGGAGTCCCGGCCGGAGCGGACGCTGATCGCGGGGCAGAGCGCGGGCGGACTGACCGCGGCGTTCGCCGCCCACCGGCGCCCCGACCGGTTCGGTCTCGCGGTGTCGCAGTCGGGGTCCTTCTGGTGGCCGGAGAACGACCCGGAACGCGGGGAGGAATGGCTCACCCGGCAGTACGCGACCGGCGAGCGCCGCCCGGTCCGGCTCTGCCTGGAGGTGGGCCTCCAGGAGTGGATGCTGCTGGCGGAGAACCGCCGGCTGCGCAACGTCCTGCGGGCCCGCGGCTACGACGTCTCGTACCGGGAGTTCAACGGGGGCCACGACTACGCCTGTTGGCGGGGCGGACTGGCCGACGCGCTGACCGAGCTGCTGGGGCGGGCGGGGAGGCGGTGACCTCCGGCCCGCGCGCCGCGCCCCCGGTGGTGCCGGCGGGCCGCCGGACGACATGCGAGACGCCAGGGCGCTCAGGACCGCGGAGGGCGCCGCGCGACGGGCCGCGCGACGCCCTCGCCTCGGACGTCCTCAGGGTGCGCCGGTGCGCTCGGCGGCCCCCGCTCCCCCGGGGCGCTCCGCCGGTTCCCCGTCGGCCGGTTCCCCGTCCGCCGTCGACGAGCCGTCCGGCGACGCGTCGTCCGACGGCGGCGGTTGCGGCGCGGTGCGCGGCAGGCGCAGAGCGAACGCCGCGGACAGCGCCACCAGCGCGGCCGAGGCCCACACCGCCGCCCGGAAGGGCCCGGCGTCCATCGCCGTCCCCGCCGGGTGCGCGCCGCCGCCCACCAGCGCGGCGCACAGGGCGATGCCGAGGGCGCCGCCCAGCGTGCGGACGATCTGGAAGAGGCCCATCGCCTGTCCCATGTCGGACGGGGCGACGGTCTCGAACCCGGCGATCTGCACGGTCAGCACGGCGGTGCCCAGCACCAGCCCGATCAGGAACATCAGGACGCGCACCGCCCACGCGTTCTCCGCCGTGCCCGGCAGCGCCAGCGCGCCGAACACCACCGCCGCCGCGAGCAGCGCGGTCACGGCCAGGCGGCGCGGCCCGAGCCGTGGCAGCAGCCGGTCCACCGCCTGCGAGGCGAGCATCAGGCCGAACGCCTCGGGGAAGACGCTCAGTCCGGCGTCCAGCGCGGTGCCGCCGAGGGCCGCCTGGAACAGCAGCGGCACCACGAACAGCACGCCCATGAGCCCGGCGGCGGTGAGCGCGGCCAGCGCGGCGGCCGGCCCGTAGTACCGGTCGGCGAACAGCCGCAGCCCCAGCAGGGGTGCCGTCGCCCGGCGTTGCTGGGCGACGGTGGCCGCCAGCAGGACGGCGCCCGCGGCCGCGCTCACCGCCACGGCGGGGTCGGTCCAGCCGCGCGCCGGGCCGAAGCCGAGCGCGTAGGCGAGCAGCCCCAGGGCGGGCGTGGCGAGCCAGAAACCGGCCCGGTCGAACGGCCCGGCGGCGCCCTCCACGTGCTCGCGCAGCCCGATCACGCCCAGCAGCACGGCCGCCGCGCCGACCGGCACGTTGACGAAGAACAGCCAGTGCCAGGAGAGGTGTTCGGTGAGCAGGCCGCCGAGCGGCGGGCCCAGCGCGGGCATCAGCGCCGTCGGCACGATCAGGATCTTCGACAGTCCGGCCCGCTCGGGCGGGGCGAACGCCCGGAACAGCAGGGTCATCCCGACCGGGGTCAGCAGTCCCCCGGCCAGGCCCTGGACCGCCCGCGCCACGACGAGTACCGGCAGGTCCCAGGCGAGTCCGCACAGCGCGGACGCCGCGGTGAACACGGCCAGCGAGCCGAGGAAGACCCGTTTGACGCCGTACCGGTCGCCGAGCCAGCCCGCCACCGGCAGCGCGAGCGCCAACGCGACCAGGAACGCGGTCTCCACGGTGTTGGCCGCGGAGAGAGGCCGGCCGAAGTCCTCCGCGATGGTGTAGAGGGCCGGGTTGACGATGGTGGAGTCGAGGCCGTTCATGCACATCGCGGCCACGTGGACGAGGACCACGGCGACCCGGGGCCGGATGCGCGGCGGCGGCCGACGGCCTTGTCCGGTACGGGACTCCGTCCCCGCGCCGGAGTCGGGCGCGGTCACCGGGACAGCAGCCCGGCGTCGTGCGCGACGACCCAGTCCAGCGCGTCCTGGCGCCGGCAGGGCCCGTGCGCGACGGTCCAGCCGGCCGGCACGTCGGCGAAGTCGGGCCAGAGCGAGTGCTGACGCCGTTCGTTGACGAGGACGAGGAAGGCGTCGCTCTCCCCGTCGGCGTCGAAGGGGTTGACGGGGGCGGCGTCGTTCGCGGTGTTCGCGGCCATCGGGGGTCACTTCTCCAGGTCGGTCAGGCGGTCGGCGATCACGCGGGCGATGTGCGCGATCGGTTCGGGCAGGGTCATGTCCTTGTGCGAGCAGGCGACGTCCGTGTTGTCGATGCGCCCGCCCACGTACGGGGCCCAGGTGTCGGGGGTGAGTGCGTCGTCGACGGTGTCGACGGTGGCGCGGAAGAACAGCACGTCGCCGTCGAAGCGCCGGTGGTCGAAGTTCCGCACCAAATGGTTGATGTGGAGGTAGATCTCCGCCAGCGCCTCCAGGGTGTCCGTGCCCAGGGCGGCGAGCGGGCTGCCCTCGCGCCGGAGCACCTCGGTCACATGGGCGGTGGTGAGCGGCCTGCCCTCCAGGACGTCGGGCCCGTGACCGCCCATCGCCAGCAGGGACTCCATCGCCTCGGCGTGATCGGGCGCCGGCAGCTCGCGGAAGCCCTCGGCGGGGTAGGCGTCGAGCACGGCGAGGAGCTCGACCTCCTCGCCCAGGTCCTGGAGGCGGGTGGCCATGGCCTGGGCGATGATGCCGCCGGTGGACCAGCCCAGCAGCCGGTACGGTCCGGCGGGCCGCACCTCCCGCATCCGGGTCACGTAGTGCGCGGCCAGCTCCTCCAGGGTGGCGGGCAGCGGCTGTCCGGCGGTGGCGGGGCCGACGCCCCGCGCCTGGAGGCCGTAGATGGGCACGTCGGCGGGGAGGTGCCGGATGAGTCCGGCGTAGCACCAGCTCAGTCCGCCCGCCGGGTGGACGCAGTAGAGGGGTGCGCGGTCGCCGTCGCGGGCCGGGCGGAGCGGCAGGAGCACGTCGAGCGGGTCGTCGCCGCGGCCGTCGGCCACCGCGGTGTCGAGGGCGGCGGCCAGGGCGGCGGGGGTCGGGGACCGGAAGACGGTGCCGATGGAGACCTCGGCCCCGAAGGCGGCCTTGACGCGGGCGGCGAGCCGTACGGCGAGCAGCGAGTGGCCGCCGAGTTCGAAGAAGTTGTCGTCGACGCCGGCCCGGTCCGTGCCGAGCACCTCGGCGAAGATCGCGCACAGCTGCTCCTCGCGCGGGCCCCGGGGGGCGCGCGAGGCGGTGGCGGCGGGGCGGCCGGGGGCGGGCAGGGCCTTGCGGTCCAGCTTGCCGTTGCCGGTGAGCGGGAGCCGTTCGAGGGCGACGACGGCGGACGGGACCATGTGGGCGGGCAGGTCGCGGGCGGCGTGCTCGCGCAGGAGCGCGGCGAGGTCCTCGTCCTCCGTGCCGCCGGGGGCGGGCACGGCGTAGGCGACGAGCCGCTTGTCGCCGGGGACGTCCTCGCGGACCACGACGGCCGTGTCCGCGACCCGGGGGTGGGCGGCGAGGACCGCCTCGATCTCGCCGAGTTCGACACGGAAGCCCCGGATCTTGACCTGGTGGTCGGCGCGGCCGAAGTACTCCAGGGCGCCGTCCGCGCGGCGGCGCGCGAGGTCGCCGGAGCGGTACATCCGGGCGCCGCTCTCCCCGAACAGGTGGGCGTGGGGGTCGGCGACGAAGCGGGTCGCGGTCAGGTCGGGGCGGCCGAGATAGCCGGCGGCGACGCCCTGTCCGGCGACGTACATCTCCCCCGTGACGCCGGGCGGCACCGGCTGGAGCCGTTCGTCGAGCACATAGACCCGCAGGTCGGGGATGTTGACGCCGATGGCGGAGGAGGTCGCGGTGGCGGCGGTCCGCCGGTCCAGGGGGTGGTGGGTGACGTGCACGGTGGTCTCGGTGATGCCGTACATGTTGACCAGCCGGGGCGCGTCGTCGGGGTGGCGCGCGTACCAGTCGTCCAGGCGGCCGAGTTCGAGGGCCTCGCCGCCGAAGACGACGTGGCGCAGGGCGAGTTCGTGTCCGGGTTCCTCGCGGTCGGCGGCGGCCAGCTGGTAGAAGGCGGACGGCGTCTGGTTGAGGACGGTCACCCGCTCCGCGGCCAGCAGCCGCAGGAGGGCCGCCGGGTCACGGCTGGTCAGATGGGGTACGACGACGACCTTGCCGCCGTACAGCAGCGCGCCCCAGAGCTCCCAGACGGAGAAGTCGAAGGCGTACGAGTGGAACAGGGTCCAGGCGTCCTCCGGTCCGAAGCCGAACCAGTGGTCGGTGGCGGTGAACAGCCGGGTGACGTTGTGGTGGGTGACCACGACGCCCTTGGGGCGGCCGGTGGAGCCGGAGGTGTAGATGATGTACGCCGGGTCGTCGGGGGTCAGCGGTCGGACCCGGTCCGTCTGGCGCAGCGGGGCGCGGTCGTACGCCGCGGCGGCGTCGCCGTCGACGGTGATCAGCGGCAGGTCGTGGGCGGGCAGCCCGGGCGCGGTGGCGGTGTCCGTGACGACGGCCGCGGGGCGGGCGTCGGCGAGCATGTATGCCAGCCGGTCGGCCGGGTAGTCGGGGTCCAGCGGCAGGTAGGCGGCGCCCGCGAGGGAGACCGCGAGCAGGCCGGTGACCAGGTCGAGGGAGCGCGGCAGGGCGAGGGCCACGACGGAGCCGGGGCCGATCCGGCGGTCGGCCAGCAGCCGGGCCAGTCGGTGGGCGCGCTCGGAGAGTCCGGCGTAGGTGAGGGTGGCGCCCTCGTGGGTGACGGCGATCCGGTCGGGGTGCCGGCGGGCGGCCTCCTCGTAACGGTCGGCGAGCGTGGCGGGCGCGTTCATCGCCCGGGTCGGGGCGGTGGCCTGGGTGACCGGGGCGGTCGGGGCCGGGCCGGGCCGCTCGCCGTCGGCCCGGGCGGTCGTGGCCGGGGCCGGGTGCTCGGCGTCGGCCGGGCCGCCGGGGAGATTGACGTCGACCAGGGCGCGGCGGCGCTCCCCCTCGCTCAGCAGCGGCAGCAGGCCGAGCGGGGTGTCGGGGGCCTCGGCGGCCGAGGTCAGCAGCCGGGCCAGGCGGTCGGCGAGGGCCTGGGCGGTGGCGCGGTCGAACAGGTCGGTGCGGAACTCCAGGAAGCCGCCGATGCCGCCGCCCGCCCGCTCGCCCGCGTTGAGGGTGAGGTCGAACTTGGCGGTGCCGGAGGTCATGGTGGACAGCCGGGCGGTGGCGCCGGGCCCGAGCGGGAAGGCGGCGTCCGGCACCGACTGCCAGGCCAGCATGGTCTGGAAGAGGGGATGACGGGCCGGTGAACGGGCCGGGTTGAGGGCTTCGACGAGGTGGTCGAAGGGCAGCGCCTCGTGCTCGAAGGCGTCCAGTGCGGTGGTCCGCGCGCGCCCCAGCAGCTCCCGGAAGGTGGGGTCGCCGGAGGTGTCGGTGCGCAGCACGACGGTGTTGGCGAAGAAGCCGACGAGGCCGGCGGTGGCGTCGTCGTCGCGTCCGGCGACGGGCGTGCCGAGCGGGATGTCGGTGCCGCAGCCGTGCCGGGTGAGCAGGGCGGCCAGCCCGGCCTGGACGGTCATGAAGACGCTCGCGCCCGTCTCCCGGGCGAGCCGGGCGAGCGCGGCGTGCGCGCCGGGCGCCACCGCGAACGGGACGTTGTCGCCGTCGGCGCCGGCGACGGGCGGCCGGGGCCGGTCGGTGGGCAGGTCGAGCTGGTCGGGCAGGCCGGCCAGGGTCCGCTTCCAGTGGTCGAGTTGAGCTGTGGCGAGGGCGGTGGGCGCGGCGGGTGTGCCGAGCAGGCGCAGCTGCCGGGCCGTGTGGTCGGCGTACCGCAGGGGCAGCGGGGCGAACTCCGGCGCCCGCCCGGCGAGCCGGGCCCGGTAGGCGGTGGCGAGGTCGTCGGCCAGCGGGGTGGTGGAGGCGCCGTCGCCCGCGATGTGGTGCAGCACCAGGAGCAGGGTGTGCCGGTCCTCCGCCTCGGTGAACAGGGTGGCGCGCAGCGGGATCTCGCCGGCCAGGTCGAAGGGGTGGCGGGCGGCGGCCGTCAGGTCGTCGCCGTCGGCGGCGCGGCGCAGCGGGGGCCTGGCCGCCGGGTCGTCGGGGGCGAGGAGCCGCTGGCGGGGCAGGCCGTCCGGGCCGTTCCCGGGGACCGGGTAGACGGTCCGCAGCATTTCGTGACGTTCCGTCAGGTCGCCGAGCGCGGCGGCGAGGGCGTCCTCGTCCAGCGCTCCCTCGACGGTGAGCGCGAGCGGGATGTTGTACGTCGGACCGGGCCCCTCCAGCCGGTGCAGGAACCACAGCCGCCGCTGGGCCGGGGACAACGGCGTCCCGTCGGCGCGGAATTCGGGTTCCGGGTCCGGCGCCGCGTCGCCGGCGGCCGCGGTCCCGGAGGCGTCGGCGTCGCGGGCGCGGACCAGGGCGGCGAGGGCGGCGGGGGCGGGTGCGCGGAACACGTCGGCGACGGAGGCGGGCACGTCGAAGGCCTCGCGCAGCCGGGCGGCGAGCCGGGCCGCGAGCAGGGAGTGGCCGCCCAGGTCGAAGAACGAGGCGCCGGGCGCGGGGGCCGTGTCCAGGCCGAGCAGGTCCGCGAAGAGTCCGGCGACGACGCCGGTGCGCGGGTCGTCGGCCGCCCCGGCGGGGTCCGCGGCCCGCGGGGCGAGCGGGGCGGGGTCGGGCAGGGCGCGGTGGTCGAGCTTGTCGTTGGCGGTGCGGGGCAGCGCGTCGAGCAGGGTCACGGCCGCCGGCACCATGTGCGCGGGCAGCGCGGCGACGAGGTGGGCGCGCAGGGCGTCCGGGCCGGCGTCCGCGCCGGGGCGGAGCACCGCGTAGGCCAGCAGCCGCTTGCCGCCCGCCGCGTCGCGGGCGATGACGGCGGCCCGGGCGACGGCGGGGTGCGCGGCCAGCACGGCCTGGATCTCGCCGGGTTCGACGCGGAAGCCCCGGATCTTGACTTGGTCGTCGGTGCGGCCGAGGAACTCGACGGTGCCGTCGGGGCGGCGGCGCACCAGGTCGCCGGTGCGGTACATCCGGCCGCCCGGGTCGCCGTGCGGGGAGCCGAAGGGGTCGGCGACGAACCGCTGCGCCGTCAGGTCGGGGCGGCCGAGGTAGCCGCGGGCGAGGCAGGCGCCGGCCACGTACAGTTCGCCGGGCACGCCGTCGGGGCACGGGCGCAGGGCGGTGTCGAGGACGTAGAGGCGGGTGGCGCGCACGGGGCTGCCGTCGGAGCCGGGGCCGGTCCAGTGGCAGGCGTCGACGGTGGTCTCGGTGGGGCCGTAGAGGTTGAGCGGGTGGACGCCCTCGGTGGCGGCGAGGCGGTCCCACAGCGGCGCGGGGACGCTCTCGCCGCCGACGACGAGCACGGCGGGCCTGTGGTGGCCGTCGCCGAGCAGTCCCTCGGCGAGGAGGGCCTCGGCGTAGGAGGGGGTGACGTCGAGGTAGTCGATTCGGTGCGCGTCGACGTAGGCGGTCAGGGCGGCCGGGTCGCGGTAAGCGGCGTCGTCCAGCAGGTGCAGTTCGTGGCCGTGGACCATCCACAGCACCGGGTCCCAGGAGGCGTCGAAGGCGAACGAGGCGCTGTGCGCGACCGCGAGCCGGGTGCGGCCGGTGCGCGCGACGGCGGGCGCGATGTGGTCGGTGCCGTGGCCGGCGTACAGGTTGGCGAGGGAGGCGTGGGTGACGACGACGCCCTTGGGCCGCCCGGTGGAGCCGGAGGTGTGGATGATGTACGCCGCGTCGGCGGGCGCCGGGGTGGCGGCGGGCCGGTCCGCGGGGGCCTGCGCGAGGGCGGCGAGCGTGCCGGGCTCGTCGACGGCGACCACCGGCAGTCCGTGCTCGGGGAGCCCGGCGAGGGCCTCGGCGGTGCCGAGGACGCAGGCGGGGCGGGCGTCCGCCAGGACGGCGAGGGTGCGGGCGGGCGGGTGGCCGAGGTCGAGGGGCTGGCAGACGCCGCCCGCCTTGAGGACGGCGAGCAGGGCCGTGACCGTACCGGTGGAGCGGGGCAGGGCGAGGGCGACCGGGGTCTCGGGGCCGACGCCGTGCGCGGCGAGGTGGTGGGAGAGGCGGTTGGCGGCGGCGTCGAGTTCGGCGAAGGAGAGGGCGTCGTCGCCGCAGCGGACGGCGGTCGCGTCGGGGGTGAGCGCGGCGCGTGCGGCGAACTCCTCGGGCACGGTGGCGGGGTGGGGCGGCTCGGAGCGGCCCGCGGTGACCCGGCGGATCTCGTCCTCGGTGAGCAGGTCGAGTGCGGCGAGCGGGCGGTGCGGGTCGGTGAGCAGCAGTGCGGTGAGGCCGTCCAGGCAGCGCCGGAAGGTGGCCGCGTGGCGCGCGGCGTCGGCCTCGGTGTAGCGGCCGGCGTGGGCCTCCAGGACGAGGGCGAGGCCGTCGTCGGGGCGGGGCCGGGCGCCGAGGGCGAGGTCCTCGACCGGTCCGGCGGCGAGGTTGCGGACGGCGCCGGTCAGGCCGCCGAAGTCCAGCGGGCCGCCGTCCTGGGGCTTGATGTTGACCAGCGGACCGGTGAGCGGGGCGGCGGGGGAGGTCAGGCCCAGGTCGCGGCGCAGGTCGGCCTGTGGGTAGCGCTGGTGGCGGCGGACCCGGCGGATCTCCAGCACGACCCGGCGCAGCAGTTCGGCGGCGGTGTCCCGGGGGCGGACGGCGACGCGCAGCGGGAGCACGTTCACGGCCATCGCCGGGGTGCGCAGGGCGGCCGGGCCGCGGCGGTTGGTGACCGGCAGGCCGAGGACGACGTCCTGGGAGCCGGTGAGCCGGTGCAGGTGGACGGCGCCGGCGGCGACGACGAGTTCGGCCCAGGTGGCCTTGGCGGCCTCGGCGGCGCGGCCCAGGCGGTCCAGCGCCCCGGCGGGCAGATCGACGGCGTGCCGCAGCGGGCCGTCGGGGGCGGCGGGCGGCGCGTCGGCCGCCGACCGGGGGCTCGATTCCGGCACGTGTACCACCGCGGGCGTCTCGGCGGCGGGCGGCGCGGGCGGTGCGAGGGTGACGGGGACGGCGCCGGCCATCCGCTCGGTCCAGAACGCCCGGTCGACGGCGTACTGTTCGCTCGCCAGATACTCCCGCTCCTCCTCGACCAGCCGGTGCAGCGGAGCGAACCGGCACTCCGGCGCGGTCCGGCCGTCGGCCGTGTACAGCTCCGCGACCCGGCGGCCGATCAGCGTCAGGGCGTAGGCGTCCACGGCGATGTGGTGGACGCGCTGGTACCACCAGTACGCCGTGTGGCCGACCCGCAGCAGCGCCTGGCCCATCAGCCCGTCCGCCGCCCGGAGTCCGGCGGGGCGGGAGAGGTCGGCGCGGATCCGGCGCTCGGCCTCCCGGCGCGGGTCCCCGCTCCCCCGCAGGTCGATCCGGTGCAGGGTGACGCCGGCGCCGGGGGCGACGTGCTGGACCGGAGTCCCGTCCTCCTCGGTGAAGCGCAGCCGCAGCGTCTCGGCCTCCTCGACCGTGCGGCGCAGGGCGCGCTCGAAGCGGTCCTCGTCGAGGGCTCCGTCGATCTCCACGACGTCCGCCGTGTGGAACTCGGTGCCGCCCGGGGCCAGCTGTTGTGCGTAGTGGATGCCGCTCTGCGCGGTGAGCAGGGGGAACGACTCCGGACGCTGGTTCATCAGGGGGACAACTCCTCGGTTGTGAAAGCCTTGCCGCACACGGGGCCGCCAACGACTTAGGCAAGCCTAAGCTAAATTCTCGTACGGCACGCCCCCCGTGTGACCTTCACGACGGAGGGCGGCCCGCTCGCACCCACCGGAAGAGGAGTCGATGACCGACCAGCGCGGCGACGCCGCACCCGACCTTCAGGACGTCAAATCCCGTATACGGCAAGCGATCGAGGAGCGGCGGGAGACCCTGCTCGGCCTCAGCCGCAGGATCCACGGCCACCCGGAGACGGCGTTCGCCGAGCACCGGGCCGCCGCCTGGTGCGCCGAACCGCTGGGCGCGCGGGGCTTCCTGGTGACCGCCCCGGCGTACGGTCTGGACACCGCCTTCGAAGCCGTCGTCGGCGACGGCCCGTTGACGGTCGCGATCGTCTGCGAGTACGACGCCCTGCCGGAGATCGGGCACGCCTGCGGACACAACCTCATCGCCGCCGCCGGGGTCGGCGCCGCCCTCGGCCTCGCCCCGCTCGCGGACGAACTCGGCCTGCGCGTACGGGTGCTGGGGACTCCGGCGGAGGAACGGGGCGCGGGCAAGGCGCTGATGCTGCGGGAGGGCGCCTTCGACGGCGTGGACGCCGCGATGATGGTGCACCCCTGCCCGTTCGAGGTGGCGGACTTCCGGTCCTTCGCGCTCGGCACCCTGTCGGTCACGTACACGGGGCGCGGCGCGCACCCCAGCCTCAATCCGCACGAGGGGCGCAACGCGGCCGACGCGCTGACGGTGGCCCAGGTGGCCGTCGGCCTGCTGCGTCAGCAACTGCCGCCGCAGTGGCGGGTGCACGGCATCACGACGGAGGCCGGCAGCGCGCCCAACGCGATCCCGGAGCGGGCCCGTGCGGAGTACGAGCTGCGCGCGTCGGCCGCCGAGGACCTCGGCGAGCTCCGCGCCCGGGTGGAGGCGTGCTTCCGGGCGGGCGCGCTGGCGACCGGGTGCGAGGTGACCCTGGAGCGGCCGGAGCCCGACTACCTGGACTTCCGGGGCGATCCCGGACTGATCCGGTTGTGGACGGCCAACGCGCGAGCCCTGGGCCGCCCGGAGCCCGTGGAGAGACCGCCGTTCGCCTGCACCGACATGGGCAATGTGTCGCATGTGGTGCCGTCCATCCACCCGGTGCTCGACATCAGCGGGGGCGCCTGCGGTCCGCACGAGGCCGCCTTCGCCGACGCCGCCGTCTCGGCGAGGGCCGAACAGGCCCTGCTGGACGGGGCGACGGCGATGGCCTGGACGGTCGCGGACTTCGCGCGGGGCCGCCGGGCGGACCCCGCCCCCGCCTGACGGGCGGAGGGCGAACGGGGGTGCGGGGCAGCCGGACGGCCGCCCCGCACCCCCGCCGGTGGGCCGGACCGGCGTCAGGAGGCGCCCAGCGCCTTGCTGAAGTCGTTCATGACCGCGTCGGCCGCGAGCGGGCCGCCGCGGGTCGACCAGACCGACCCGTCGACCGTCACGGCGTGACCGTTCTTCACGGCCTTCAGCTCCTTGTACGCGGCCTTCGTCCGGACGTCCTGGAGCGCCTTCTCGCCGTCGGAGGTGAGGGTCGAGAGGAACAGCCAGTCGCCGTCGATCTCGTTGATCCTCTCCAGGCTCAGCGACGGGGTGTGCGCGTTGCCGTCCTTGTTCTGCGACTTGGGACGCTTCAGGCCCATCTCCAGCGCGATGCCGCTGGCGAACTGCTTGTTCTCCATCCAGCTGGGGCCGTCCGGGTTCCACCGGACGATGGACACCTCGGCGCCCTTGTTCGCGCCGAGCTTCTCACCCGCGGCCCTGGCGGCGCTCTCGTGCTCGGTGATGAGCTTGTTCGCGGCGTCGAGCTTGTTGACAGCGTTTCCGATGCCGCGCAGCGACAGCTTCCAGTCGTCGGTGGGCGCGGTGGTGACGAGCGTGGCCGGGGTGATCTCGCGCAGCTGCTTCAGCACCTGCTCGTCCTGCATGTCACCGGCGAGGATCAGGTCGGGCTTGGCGGCGACCACCTTGTCCATCACCGGCTGGAGCAGATTGCCGACGATGTCGATGCCCCGGACCTTGTCGGCGAGGTAGGCGGGCGGCTTGTCCAGCCCCTGGCCGTTGGTGATGCCCACCGGCTTCAGACCGAGCGCGAGGACGGCGTCCAGGTCCTCCTGAGTGAGCGTCACGATCCGCTCGGGGTCGGCGGGAACCTCGACGGCCCGCCCGGTGGCGTCCTTCACGGTACGGGTGGCCGACGCCGCGGAGCCCTTGCCCGCGTCGCCCTTCGCGTCGTCGGAGTCCGTGCCGCAGCCGGTCATGAGCAACGTGGCCGCCGCCGCCACGGCGGCGGCCCGCACCGCGCGGTGCGACAGGAACGAGGAAGGACGGCTGGGCAGGGACATGGGTGCTCCATGGTTCACGGGGACGTGCAAACAGTGCGGAGGGCAGGCCGACGACTCGCGTCCGCCTCACAGCCGGGCCGCAATACTAAGGTTAGCCTTACCTCTCTCCTTGCGGGCAGGAGGAGCCCCGAACGGCCGCACACGCCCGCGACGCGACCCGTCGGCCGACGGTAAAAGCACGGCAAAACCCGCTCGTCAAGCGGCCGAAAGGACGGACGGACGATCCGTTTCGGACTTTCCCGCTCCGCACGGCCGCGCGTCACCCGGAGGCGGGTCGGCGGCCCTATGCTTCTACGCGCCTGTAGAGCGCGGGAGTCCGTCAGTCACCCTGGCACGGAACGCCCGCGCTCCCTCGTACGCGTGTAAGGGAGTGAACGCCTCGATGGTGTTCAAACGACTGCTCGGCTCACTCGGTGTGGGCGGACCCACCGTCGACACGGTCCTCGCCCCCGGGGCGGCCGTGCCCGGCGGCCCCCTGTCCGGCCAGGTCCGCCTCCGGGGCGGCGGCGCCGACTTCGACATCGAGCACATCACACTGGAACTGGTCGCGCGGGTGGAGGCCGAGCACGAGGAGGGGGAACGGGAGGGCGTCGTGGCGTTCGAGCGTTTCACCGTCGGCGGCGGCTTCCGGCTGCACGAGGGCGAGCAACGCGACGTGCCGTTCTCGGTCGCGCTGCCGTGGGAGACACCGGTCACCGAACTGTACGGACAGGGCCTGGGCATCGTCCTCGGTGTGCGCACCGAGCTGTCGGTGGCCGGGGCCAAGGACAAGGGCGACCTCGATCAGCTCGCCGTGGGCCCGCTGCCGGCGCATGAGGCGATCCTGGAGGCGTTCGGCCGGCTGGGGTTCGGCTTCAAGTCCGCGGACCTGGAGTACGGCCGCATCGGCGGCGCCGACCAGCGGCTCCCCTTCTACCAGGAGATCGAGCTGACCCCCGCGCCCCCGTACGCGGACCGGTTCAACGAGATCGAGGTGACCTTCCTCGCCTCCCCGGGCGGCATGGACGTGGTCCTGGAGGCGGACAGGCGCGGCGGGTTCCTCACCGCCGGGCACGACGCGCTCACCCGGTTCACGGTCGCCCATGACACGGTCCGTCAGCAGGACTGGCCCGCGGTCGTGGACGGCTGGCTGCGGCAGCTGATGGAGCACCGGTCGGCCGTCGCCCCGGGCCCGGCGCACGGCGGGTACGACCACGGCGCGCCCTACGGCGCGTACGACCACAACGCGCCGTACGCCGCGGGTCACGGCGGCGGGTACGGCCACGGCGGACACGGCCACGACGGCGGCCACCACCACGACGGCGGCGGCCACCGCTCCGGACCGGGCATCGGCACCGCCGTCGCGGCGGGCGCGGCCGGGCTCGCGGTGGGCGTCGTCGGCGGCATGGTCGCCGCCGAGGTCATCGACGAGGTCGGGGACTTCTTCGAGGGCGACGACGAGGACGGCGACGACTGATGTTCGGACTCAGTGAGCTCGCGGTCATCCTGATCGTGGTCATAGTCGTCGTGGGGATCAGGAAACTCCCCGAACTCGCCCGTTCCGCGGGCAGGTCGGCCCGCATCCTCAAGGCCGAGGCGAGGGCGGCGAAGGAGGGCCCGGACGACCTTCCGGCCTCCGACGGGCATCGCGTGATCCGCGGCGAGACCGTCACCCGGACGGACACCGGGAACTGACAGAACGTCACGCCCTGTCCCTCCGACGGGGTGTGACGCCCGCCCCGGCCGACCGCGCCCGGTGCACCGGCCGTTCGACGACGTCTCGCCCACGCCTCGGCGTCGCGTCCGGCCGGGACACCGGCACACTGTCCCGGCCCGTACACCTCGAACGGGTCCCGGCGGACGGCGCCGGCGCGCCCGGGGGGGCTCAGCCGCCGGGCGTTCTCTCCCGCAGCCAGGGCGCGAAGATCTCCGGAAGCCGGTCCAGGTCCGCGGCCGTGAGGGTGACGAGGCGGATGCCCGCCACGCGGGCCAGCTCGATCTTGCGCTGCGCCTTCTCGTTGTACCGCGGCTGCTCCATGAGCCCCAGCGCCTCGACGAACGTGCCGTCGCCGAGCCGCCAGTCGGCCCGCAGCCCGGTGGTGTTCAGCTCGGCGTGCCGGGGATAGTGCGGTTCGGGTTCGTGCTCCACCCGCCAGTGGTGGAAGAAGTCGTCGATGTGCCGCTCCAGCATGGACCGGCACAGGTGTCCATCGGTGGCGACGGTCAGAGTGCCGCGCGCCCGGCGCACTCCGTCGTCGAGCACCCCGGCCAGCTGGAGCCACTGCGCCCAGGACCGCGCCGCCCGGGCGGGGCGGGCGGTCAGCAGCCTGGCGGCGGGCCGGGGGATCAGGAACCGGCACAGCATGGCCTCGTCGGCGACCCGGGGGTCGGTGACGGTCACCCGGTCCAGCTGCGCGAGGGACGGCGGTCCCGAGAACTCGATCCGGACCAGGCGCCGCAGCGCGTGGATCGTGGCATCGGTCCACGGGCCGTCCGTGCCGTTGTCCCTCAGCACGCCGCGCCGGGCGAGCCGGCAGCATCCGAAGCAGTACGCGAGCCGGTCGCGCGCCTCCAGGGCGGGGCGCCCGCAGAGCCGGCACGGCGCCGTCCGGTCCGGCACGAGGGGGGCGCCGAACATCTCCCCCAGTTCCCGCCGGTAGTAGGCATCGCTGCCGTGTGCCGCGAAGTCCCTGCCGCGACCGGTCGCGGCCGGCGGCTCCACCGGCAGCGCGTTGAGCCACTGCCGGTGGGGGCGCGGCACGAGGCCGAGCGCCCGGGGCGTGAGCCGGCAGGCGGACCGGAGCGGGCCGGCGTATCCGCCTCCCGAAGCGGCCCGGCGGTTCAGCGCCTCGGTGTCCGCGTCCGGCGCCGCCCACGTCACCCGGGCCGGCTCGACCCCGTGCCGGCGCAGCAGCGCGGTCATCGGTTCCGCGTACGGGCGGGCGTGGACGGTCAGGGTTCCCGTGCCGGGGTCGTAGCTCGCCGCCTGCGGCAGGTCTCGCGCGGCCACCGCGTCCTCGATCAGCCGGATCGACCACACCGGTCCGGGAACGACGGTCGCGTCGGGATAGCCGTCGAGTGCCGCGAGTTCCCCGGGCGCCAGCGGCTCCGCCGGTTCGACGCCGTGCCGGCGCAGCGCGGCCAGCGCCTCGCGGCGCACCCGTTCGTCGAACAGCGTCAGCGGCCCGTCCGGCAGGTGGTACTCCCCGATCTCCACCCCGGCGCGGTCCGTCACGAGGACCTTCCGGGCGCCGTGGACCGTGCGGCTGACGGCCCGCACGTCCTCGTACGGATGGGCACGGCGGCGGTAGCGCGCCCATGTCCGCAGCTCGGTCTCCGCCCGCTCGTCGCGGCGGGCCTGCGCCCGGTCCCGGGCCGTCTCCCGCCCCCGGGCGCCAGAGGCGGCCCCGACCGCGAGCGCCGAGCGCAGACGTGCGGCCAGTTGCCCGTGGAGGGCTTCCCGGAGGCCGGGTTGCGTCGGGGTGACGCCGGACGCCCGTGCGCCGGCCGGCTTCCCGGCGGCGCCGACGGCGGGTATGTCGGTGGACGTGTCAGCGGACGGCTCCGCGGGCACGTCGGCGAAGGCGTCGGCAGGCGGCCCGGCGGGCACGTCGGCCGGCGGGCCGGCGGGCGCCGGTCCCGGCGCGGAGCCCTCGGCCGCGGGGGCCGCTTCGAGGAACTCCGTGACGAGCGAGCGCAGTTCGTCCGCGTCGGGCAGGTTCAGCCGTACGCCTCCGATCCAATAGCCCGCTTCGAGCTGCTCGGTCCGGGTGAATGGCCGGCGCCGGCCGGGGGGCCGGCTCTCCTCCGCGCCGGACGGCGGGCCGTCCCCGTACGCGTCGTCGCCCTCGTCGTCCTCGTACTCGTACGCGTCGACGCGGCCCAGCTCGATCCAGCCGTGGCAGCCCACCGCGGTGCCGGCCACCTCCGCGAGACGGTGGATCTCCGCCCCGTGGAAGTGGAGGGAGCTGTCGTACAGATAGCCCATGTGACGGTCCAGCACCGAACCGCCCTGCCGGGGCGGCGCGGTCACCGACACGGCTCGCGGGTTGTGCGAGTTGTCCGGCCGCGGCACAAGGCCGACCACGACGGGGATCAGCGCGTCGCACTTCGCCGCCCTCGGCGCGGGGACGACGGCGCCGCGCCGCCCCAGACGGCCGAGCACGAACGCGCGCAGCGCCCCCACCGAGTCGTCGAAGACGGCGAACCCCGTCGACGTTCCGGGAGCGCCCGGCGGAATCACCGTCAGCTCCTCATCCGGGAGGTACTGGATCCGGCCCGCCTCACGCATACGGGGATTATGCCATTGAAATATGACAAGCCGTTGACCAGGTGCTGCGCGGCCGAGAAAACCACCCTGGCGCGCGCGGCATGCCTCGGCGGGCGCCGCCCCGGAGGGGGTCCGCCCAGACGTTCACGATCGCTTCACCGGGAAGTCGACCGGTTCGCACCGCCTCCTGACCCGCGACACCTACTTTCTTCGGTACAGACCGGTTACCGATCCGTTATGCGAATGGTCGGGCCGGTCCGGCAGCCCGGGCACCGAACTCCCGGGCCGAAGAGAAGAGAACAGGGATCCCCGTGAGACTCACCCCTCTCGTCATCGCCGCGACGTCCGTCGCGCTCGTCTCCCCGGCCGTCGCGCAGACGTCCCCCGCCGCCCACACGCCCGCCGCCGCCCCCGCCGCCCCTGCCGCGCCCGCCGTCAGCGTTCCGGGCGGGCGGTACGACCACCCGGTCGAGCTGAGGTTCCGCGCCGAGCGCGGCACCACCGTCCGCTACACGCTGGACGGCACGACCCCGACCCGGAACAGCCCCGTCCACTCCCCCGGACGCCCGCTGCGGATCACCAAGGACACCAACGTCACGGCGGTGGCCTTCCACGGCAACCGGAGCAGTGTGCCGGTGTCGTACGGCTATCTGATCAAGTCCCGCGAGAAGCCGCTGGCGAAGCTCGTCGTCATGTCCGACGTCCACGTCGGCAGCCACGCGACCGCCGACAAGAAGTACGAGAGCTTCTTCGACACCATCGGGTCGATCTTCCCGCAGCCGGACGCGATCCTGTCCAACGGCGACATGATCAACGACAACGGCGACGGCAAGGGCCCCGACCACCGGATCGTCTCCGAGATCTTCCAGGCCAACCTCGCCCGCAAGGGCATGAAGAACACCCAGCTGCTGATCTCCAACGGCAACCACGACGCGAGCCTGGCCGCGATACGCGCCGGCTACCCGAAGGCGTGGTTCCCCGACTCGGGCGGCGGCTACTACGAGTCCGTGGTCAAGGGCCTGCGCGTCCTCACCGTCAACGCCGAGACGTACGACTCCGACGGCGCCCAGCGCGCCTGGCTCAAGGAGCGGCTCGCCGCGATCACCGCCGACCGCGCCTACGCGGGCAAGCCCGTCCTGGTGCAGGGTCACCGCCCCACCACGGGCACGACCATGGACGGCCAGCAGGCCGCGAACC
Organism: Streptomyces tyrfis; assembly: GCF_037034285.1. Lineage (NCBI taxonomy): Bacteria > Bacillati > Actinomycetota > Actinomycetes > Kitasatosporales > Streptomycetaceae > Streptomyces > Streptomyces tyrfis. The sequence continues at coordinate 51,416 of NZ_JBAGJZ010000003.1, forward strand.
CGCGGCTGGCGGAGGACCTCGCCGCCTTCCCGCAGGCCATCCTGTTCTCCGGGCACTCCCACCTGAACGTCAACGACGACCGCTCGATCCACCAGCGCGACTTCACCTCGGTCAACGACGGCTCGATGAGCTACATCGAGATCGACCGCGGCTACCAGATGGTGACCGACAACGGTCTCGCCGACCGCTTCGAGTCGCCGACCGCGCAGGCCCTCTTCGTCGAGGTCTACAAGGACCGCACGGAGATCGCGCGGGTGAACATGGCGGCGGACAAGCACGACATCTACACCGGCGGCAAGTGGACGGCTGACTGGCAGCCGCCGTACGCCAGCGCCGGCACCCTGAGCGGGGACACCTGGACGGTCCGGCTGAAGGGCTCGACCAGCCAGCAGATCAAGAACAACTTCCGCTACACGGACGCCGCCCGCAACAGGGTGGCGCCGCGCTTCACCACCCGCACGCCGCTGTCCCGGGTGAGCGACGGCAAGGGCGGCACGGCGCTGCGGATCGCCCAGGCCGTGGACGACCAGATGGTCCACCACTACGAGGTCGCCGTCACCGACGCCGCGACGGGCGTCCCGGTCGTCTCCTCCAAGGTCCTCTCGGACTTCTACTTCATGCCCCGCCCGAACTCCCTCGACGTCCCGGTGCCGGGCACGGTCGCGGGCAAGCGGTACGTGGCACGGGTCGTCGCGGTCGACGCGTACGGGAACGCCTCCCCGGCGGCGTCGCTGACGTTCCGCAAGTAGCTGCCGCCCGCCCCCGGGCGGCGTCCGGCCGGACGGCTCCCCCTCCCCGGGGCGCCGCCCGGCCCCGTCCCGGCGGTCCGTCAGGTCGCCTCGGGGTCGACGACGGTCCGGCCGGTCCGGCCCCTGGCCCGCCGGCCGACGACGGCCGCAGCGGCGACCGCGCTGCCCGCGAAGGCCAGGCCGGCCATCCAGGGCCGGGCGAAGCAGTACCGGGTGGCGTGGTCGACGGAGTAGCGGCCGGGCCCGGTCAGCCCGATCACCGCCGAGGTGAAGCCGAGGAAGGCCGGGTACTCGTAGCCGCCGCCCTGCGCGAAGAACCCCGCCGGCGTGTGGACGGCCACCGCTCCCGCCATGGCCCCGGCGGCTGCCGCACCGGCGGCCGGCGTCGCCAGGCCGAGGGCCAGCAGCACGCCGCCGCCCGCCTCGCCGAGTCCGGCGGCGACCGCGCTGTGCTTCGCCGGGTGGAAGCCCATGGCCTCCATCGCAGCGGTGGTCCCCTCGATGCCTCCGCCGCCGAACCAGCCGGCCAGCTTCTGGGCGCCGTGCGCGGCCAGCACCGCGCCGGTGCCGACGCGCAGGACGAGCAGGCCGAGGTCACGCGAGTCGGGACGGTACATGGCACTCTCCGCGGGGTTCGGGGACGCGACGATTCGAGGTTCGGGGCCCGCCCGGTGCGAGGTCTGCCCGGTTCGGGGTTTCCCCCGTTCTCGGGCCTCCCCGGCTCGGGGTCTTCCCCGGTCCGGGACCTCCCGGTCCTCCGAGGACCGCCCCGGAGCGGACCGGCCGGAGCGCGGCGCGGGTCGGCCGGGCCCGGCTCCCACTCTCCGTGCCGCGGGCCGCCGACGCGTCGCGGTCATACGCCGTTCGGGGGACGCGCCGCGCGCCGCACCACACCGCCCAACCTTTATGCAACTTGTTGCACAAAGACCTTCCGGTGGGCTACAACTGGCGCGACGACATCGCGCGAGGAGCCGCCGCATGAGCCCGTACCCGAATCTGCTGAGCCCGCTCGATCTCGGTTCCACCACCCTGCCCAACCGGGTGGTCATGGGGTCCATGCACACCGGCCTGGAGGAGGCCGAGCACGGTTTCGAGCGGTTGGCCGCCTTCTACGCGGAACGCGCCCGGGGCGGCGTCGGCCTGATGGTCACGGGCGGCATCGCCCCGAACGCCCGGGGGTGCTCCGTGCCCGGCGGGGCCATGCTGACCACCGGGGCGGAGGCCGAGCGGCATGCGGTCGTGACCGCCGCGGTGCACGCGGCGGGCGGCCGGATCGCCCTGCAGATCCTGCATTTCGGCCGGTACGCGCACCACGCCGGTCTCGTGGCGCCGAGCGCGCTCCGGGCGCCGATCAGCGCCTTCACCCCGCACGCCCTCACGGACGACGAGGTCGAGGAGACCGTCGAGGACTTCGTCAGGGCCGCGGTTCTGGCACAACGCGCCGGGTACGACGGCGTCGAGATCATGGGCTCCGAGGGCTATCTCGTCAACGAGTTCGTCGCGCCCGCCACCAACCGCCGCACGGACCGCTGGGGCGGCTCGTACGAGAACCGGATGCGGTTCCCCGTGGAGATCGTGCGCCGGGTCCGCGAGCGGGTCGGCGACGACTTCGTGCTGATCTACCGGCTGTCGATGCTGGATCTGGTGCCCGGCGGTTCCTCGCCCGCGGAGGTCGTGCGGCTGGCGCGCGCGGTCGAGGCGGCGGGGGCGACCCTGATCAGCACGGGGATCGGCTGGCACGAGGCCCGGGTCCCCACCATCGCCACGTCCGTGCCGCGCGGCGCCTACACCTGGGTGACCGAGCGGCTGCGCGGGGCCGTGTCCGTACCGCTGGTCACGGGCAACCGGGTCAACACGCCGGAGCTCGCGGAGGAGATCCTCGCCTCGGGCCGGGCGGATCTGGTGTCGATGGCCCGGCCGTTCCTCGCCGACCCCGATTTCGTGGCCAAGGCGGCCGGAGGCCGCGCCGACGCGATCAACACCTGCGTCGGCTGCAACCAGGCGTGCCTGGACCATGTCTTCAGCGGCCGGATCACCTCCTGCCTGGTCAATCCGCGGGCCTGCCACGAGACGGAGCTCGTCCTGTCGCCGGCCCGCGCGGTGAAGCGGGTGGCGGTCGTGGGCGCCGGGCCCGCCGGTCTCGCCTGCGCCGTCACGGCGGCCGAGCGCGGGCACCGGGTCACGCTCTTCGACGCAGCCGAGGGGATCGGCGGTCAGCTCGACGTGGCCCGCAGGGTTCCAGGCAAGCGGGAGTTCGACGAGACGCTGCGCTTCTTCCGCACCCGGCTCGCGGAGGAGAAGGTCGAACTGCGGCTGGGCACACGGGCCGCGGCGAAGACGCTGGAGGGCTTCGACGAGATCGTGCTGGCCACCGGCGTCACCCCTCGCTCCCCCTCGATACCGGGCCTCGACCACCCCAGCGTGGTCGGCTACCTCGACGTGCTGCGCGACGGCGCCCGGGCCGGCGACCGGGTCGCGATCATCGGGGCGGGCGGCATCGGCTTCGACGTGGCGGAGTTCCTGACCGACCCGGGCGACGGGGCCGGCAGCGACCCGGAGGCGTTCTTCCGGCGGTGGGGCGTCGACACCGCCTACCGGGAACGGGGCGGCCTGTGCGCCCCGGACCGCCCGAGGAGCGTGCGCACCGTCCATCTGATCCAGCGGGGAACCGGCAAGGTCGGCGCGCGGCTGGGGAGGACGACCGGCTGGATCCACCGGACCGAGCTGCGGCGCCGGGGCGTGACGACGATCGCGGGCGCCTCCTACGACCGGATCGACGACGAGGGGCTGCACCTCACGGTCGACGGCGAACCGCGCCTGCTGCCGGTCGACACGGTGGTGGTCTGCGCGGGCCAGGAGCCGCGACGCGACCTGTACGAGGAACTGCTCGCCGCGGGCCGCCGGGCGCATCTGATCGGGGGCGCGGACGAGGCCGCCGAGCTGGACGCCAAGCGCGCGATCCACCAGGGGACGGAGCTCGCGGCCTCGTTGTGAGGCGCTCGCGCCGACGGTCGCCGCGGCGTGGGGGCGTGGCCGTGGCCGTACGGGAAGCGCGGCCGCGCTCGCGCCGACGGCCGCGGCCGGCCGCCCCGGTCGACGTGGACGTGGACGCGGCCATGCCCGTGACCGTCCCTAGGATGCACCCCATGTCACTCCCGCACGCGATCCTGACCGCCCTGCTCGAAAAACCGTCGTCGGGGCTGGAGCTGACCCGCAGGTTCGACCGGTCGATCGGCTATTTCTGGTCCGCCACGCACCAGCAGATCTACCGCGAGCTGGGGAAGCTGGAGCAGGCCGGGCAGATCCGGGCGCTGCCACCGAAGCAGCCCGCCCGCGGCCAGAAGAAGGAGTACGAGGTGCTGCCCGCGGGACGGGAGGCGCTGGCCGCCTGGGTGGCCCGCTCCGAGGATCCCCGGCAGGTCCGCGATCCGCTGCTGCTGCGGATCCGGGCGGCGGCGGTCGTCGGGGCTCCCGGACTGGACGCGGAGCTGCGCCGTCATCTGGAACTGCACCGGCGGCAGCTGGCGGAGTATCTGGAGATCGAGGAGCGGGACTTTCCTCCCGAGCGGAATTCCGAGCAGGACCGGTTGCGGCATCTGGTGCTGCGCGGCGGGATCGATCTGGAGAACTTCTGGATCGGGTGGCTCACCCGGGCCCTGGGCGAGGACGCGGGCGGGGCGGCGGGTCGGGACCCGGCGGCGCCGGTCGGCTGAGAGGCCTCCGGGCCGGCGACACGCGGCCGGTGGCGGTCCCGGCCTGAACCCCGGCACGCGCCCGGTGGCGGTCCCGGCCTGAACCCCGGCCGGGACCCCGCACCGGGCAGGACCACCTCAGCGGCCGCCGACCGGCTCCCGGCCCGGCCCCGGCTCCAGCCCGAGTCCCGGCCCCGGCCCCGCTTCCCGTTCCGGTTCCCGTTCCAGTTCCCGTCGCGGTCGCGGAAGGAGACGCTCCGCCGGCTCCCGGCTTCCGGCCACGACCCGGGTCGGCGAGCCGGCCGGGAACCGCGCCCCGGCTCTCGCCCGTTCGGCGGCGGTCGCGGTCTCCGCCTGCGCGCGGCAGAGCAGGATCACCCCGCGGACCGCCGCCGCGGTGCCGAGGGACGCCGGGAGCAGGGCGGTCGCGCCGCCGTGGAGGTGTTCGCCGAGCAGGACCAGGCCGATGCCCGCCGCCGCCACCGGGTTCGCGAGGGTGACCACGGCCAGCGGGGCCCCCAGACCGCCCCGGTACGCGGTCTGGGACAGCAGCAGCCCTCCCGTCGCGAACGCGGACACCAGGACCGCGACGACCAGCGGACGGGGGCTCAGCAGCGGGTCGGTGTGATCGGTGAGGGAGACGGTCAGGGTCTGGGTCAGCGCGGACGCGACGCCGGAGGTGAGCCCGGACGCCGCCGCGTGCCGGAGACCGGGGCGGGCCCCCGGCCGGACGAGCCCGGCGACGACGGCCGCGGTCCCGGCCCCGACGGCCAGCGCCTCGGGCAGGCTGAGGGTCTCGTCCGGCGCGGAGCCGCCCGTGACCGTCAGCAGGGCGCCGAGGCCGAGCAGGGTCAGGAGCGTGCCGCGCCACTCGATCCCGGTGACCCGGCGTCCGGCCGCCCTGGCGCCCAACGGCACGGCGGCGACCAGGGTCAGGGCGCCGAGCGGCTGGACCAGCACCAGCGGGCCGTATTCGAGCGCCGCGACGTGCAGCAGGGCCCCGCCGGCGTTCAGACCCACCGCCGACCACCAGGCCCCTCGTCCCAGCAGCCGCAGCAGCCCGCCGCCGGACGCCTCATCACGCGCGGCGAGCCCGGCCTGTGCCACGGCCGCCGCCGCGTACGCGCCGACGGACAACAGCGACAGCAGGACGGCCGCCGCCGTGGCGTTCATCGCCGGGCCGCGGACGGGGCGTACGAGGAGACGACGCCCGGCGTCGGCACGGTACGGCCCACGGGCGGAGCATGGACGGCGGGCACGGCATGGGCGGCGGCCACCGCGTGCGCGGCGGGCGCGGCGGCTCCGGCGGCCCGGGCAGCGGCCGTCGGCGTCGGCGCACCGCCCGTCGCGGGCCCGGTGCGGCGCGCCGCACCCGCCGGACGCACGCTCCGCAGCGGCAGCACCGCGCAGGCCACGGCCAGGAGCGCCGCGACCACGATCGAGTCGAGCCAGTAGTGGTTGGCCGTGCCGACTATCACCAGCAGCGTCACGAGCGGATGCAGCAGCCACAGCAGGCGCCACCGGCCGCGGGTGGCCGCGATCAGGCCGATCGCGACCATCAGCGCCCAGCCGAAGTGCAGCGAGGGCATCGCGGCGAACTGGTTCGCCAGCGAGTCGGAGGCCGGTTCCGCCCCGTACACCGACGGTCCGTACACCCGGGCGGTGTCGACGAGGCCGGTGGAGGCCAGCAGCCGGGGCGGGGCGAGCGGGAACAGCAGATGGAGCGCGAGCGCGGCTCCGGTGAGCGCGGCGAGGATGCGCCGCGACCAGACGTAGTGACGCGGGCGGCGCCAGTAGAGCCAGGCCAGGAACAGCAGCGTGGCCGGGAAGTGCACGACCGCGTAATAGGTGTTGGCGACGCGGACCAGGGTCTCGCCGTGCAGCAGCAGACCCTGCACCAGCCCCTCGCCGGGCAGCCGCAGGGCCCGCTCCAGGTCCCAGACGCGGTCGGCATTCCGGTACGCCTCCTCGACGTGACCGTTCGCGGCCTGCCGGCCGAGTTTGTAGATCACGAAGAGTCCGACGACGAGAAGGAGCTCGCGGACCAGCGGTGGCCGGGCAGAACTGTCCGGCTCCCGGTCCGAGGGCCCGCTACCGGCATGCATCACCCGGCGCCCCTTTGCTGACGAAGCGGTGTGTGTCGCGGCACGATCGGTCGGAACCGTGCCGAATCGATACGCCAGTGTACCGATACGTTCCCGTATCGGTACACGTGCGTTTCGGTACACTGGCGTACCGATGGGCTCCGTCGCACCATGGCCGAGAGGGATGCCGCATGTCGCCGCAGGACGCCACGCACACACCGGCGCACACAGCTCGCCGTTCGAAGATCACTCCGGAGCGGGCGCAGGAGCTGCACGCCGCCGTGCTCGACATCCTGCGGGAGTCCGGGTACGAGGCCCTCACCATGGAGGGGGTCGCCGCGCGGACGCGTTGCGGCAAGTCCACGCTCTACCGCCAGTGGGGCTCGAAGCCGGAACTGGTCGTGGCGGCCCTGCACGCCACCCGGCGGGTGGTGCTGCCCCGCATCGACACCGGCACGCTGGCGGGAGACCTCCGCGAGGCGGCCCGCGTGATCGGCGCGGGTTCGGGCCGGGACACCGCGCTGCTCCACGCGCTCGGCCACGCCGCGTTGCAGAATCCCGAGCTGCGGTGCGCGCTGCGCGAGGCGCTGATCACCCCGGACATCGCGGCGATCGAGGCGATGGTGCGGCGCGGGGCGGAGCGCGGCGAGATCCCGGCGGACAGCCCCGCGGCGGAGTTCGTCCCGGCCCAGCTGCTGGGGGTCCTGCGCGCCCGGCCGCTGATGGAGGGGAGATACGCGGACGAGGCGTTCCTCGTCCGCTTCGTGGAGAGCTCCGTCCTCCCCGCACTCGGACTGGACGCCCCGGCGACCGAATCCTGACAGTCGTGGGCCGCCGCCGGAGCGGATGACGACGGCCCACCGCCACGCCGCACCGTGGGAACGGGCCCGGCGTGCAGACCGGGCGGCCGGTGATTCCTCAAGGAGTCACCGGCCGCCCGCGTTCCACCCCTCGCCCACCGAACAAACGATTGGTAGATTGCTGAGGCCGGTGCGAACTCCCGCCCCGGCCCCGCCGCCCTCACCCCCACCGACCTCGCCCTCCATCGACCCCACCGGCATCGGACCCACGCCCGCGTCCGCGCCGGCTCTCAAACGTCTCCGCGTCGGCGTTCGCGTCTCCACGCCGCCGTTCACACCTCCACGTCGGCATGCTCATCGACATCGGCGTCGGCATCGACCCCGGTGGATCACGGAAGCAGGGGCGGACCATGGACATCGGCGATCCCATCGACTTCTCGGGGCGGGCGGTGATCGTCACCGGCGGCACCAAGGGCATCGGCGCCACGATCGCCCGGGCGTTCCTCGCCGCCGGCGCGCAGGTGCTGGTGTGCGGGCGCGGCGAGCCCCCGGAGCCGCCGAGGAGCGGGGACCGGCGGGCGCTCTTCCATCCGGCCGACCTCCGCGATCCGGCGGCCGCCGGGGAGTTGGCCGACCTGGCGGTGGAGCGGTTCGGGCGGCTGGACGTGCTCGTCAACAACGCGGGGGGCTCCCCCGACGCCGACGCGGCCACCGTGTCGCCGCGGTTCGTCGAGAAGATCGTCGCGCTGAATCTGCTGGCCCCGTTCTCCATGGCGCAGGCGGCGAACCGGGTCATGCGCGAGCAGCGCACGGGCGGTTCCATCGTCAACATCGGCAGCGTGTCCGCACACCACCCGCAGCCGGGCACGGCCGCGTACTCCGCGGCGAAGGCCGGGCTCCTGGCGCTGACCCGGGCACTGGCCCTGGAGTGGGCGCCGAGGGTGCGCGTCAACCACATCACGACCGGTCCGGTCCGCACCGAGAGCGCGGCCTCGGTGTACGGGGCGGACGAGGGCGCCGCACTGGCCGGGGTGATCCCGATGCACCGCATGGCCGTCCCGGACGACGTGGCGCACGCCTGCCTGTATCTGGCGGGCGACCTGGCCCGTTACGTCAACGGCGCGGACCTCGCGGTGCACGGCGGGGGCGAGGTGCCGGCCAGGTTCCTGGCCCTGCGGGGCGATCGGGACGATTCGTTCTCGTCATCTTGACGGTATGCCCCACTCCCCCTTATCGTCGCCATGACGAGAAAAAAGGGGGGCTTCCCGCATGGCCGACATCACCCGACGCCTGGGCTGGCGTCATCTGCGTTCCGCGCCCACCGCGCACATCCGCCACCACAAGCGCGGCCGCCTCGTCCACGACGGCCCCGGACTGAGCTTCTGGTACCGGTCGTTGACTGCGGCGCTCTCCGAAGTGCCGGTCAGCGACCGCGAGTTGGCGATGGCCTTCCATGCCCGCACCTCGGACTTCCAGGACGTCACCGTGCAGGCGACCGTGACGTACCGGATCAGCGATCCGGCCGAGGCCGCCGCCCGGCTGGACTTCTCCGTCGACCCGGACACCGGCGTCTGGCGCGGCGCGCCGCTGGAGCAGATCGCCACTCTGCTCACCGAGACCGCTCAGCAGCACACCCTGGACGTCCTGGCCCGCACCGCGCTGGCCGAGTCCCTGGTCGACGGTGTCGCGGCCGTGCGCGACCGGGTCGCCGCGGGCCTGGCGGCCGAGCCCCGGCTGCCCGCCACCGGAATCGACGTGGTCGCGGTGCGGGTGGTCGCCATCCGCCCCGAGGCCGAGGTGGAACGGGCCCTGCGCACCCCCGCCCGTGAGCAGATCCAGCAGGAGGCCGACCGGGCCACGTACGAACGCCGTGCCGTGGCCGTGGAACGGGAACGGACCATCGCCGAGAACGAGCTGGCCAGCCAGATCGAACTGGCCCGGCGCGAGGAGCAGTTGGTCGAGCAGCGGGGCGCCAACGCCCGGCGCGAGGCGGAGGAGAACGCGGCGGCCGACCGGGTGCGCGCCGAGGCCGAGGCGGCGCGCACGGTGCGCCTCGCCCGCGCCGAGGCCGAGGCGGCGCGCGAGGTCGGGGCGGCCCGGGCGGAATCCCAGGCGGCCTGGCTGCGGGTGCACGGCGAGGTGGACGCCGCGACGCTGCACGCCCTGACGGCGACCAGGCTGGCGGAGAACCTGCCGCGCATCGACAGCCTCACCCTCTCCCCCGACGTGCTCACCGACCTGATCGGCAGACTCGGCAGGGCCGGCGGGAACGGTGGGCACGGCGGGACCGGAGGGAGCGGCAGGACCGGCCGGGAGCCGCGGGCATGAGCCTGGCGCCGCGCGCGGTGCTGGTCCACCGCACCACGGAGTACGAGGAGTTGCTGGCCCGGCACGGCACGCACGGCCAGGCCGCGTTCTTCCTCTCCAGCCGGGGCCGGTCCATCGACGAGGTGGTCGCGCGGCACCGGCACACCCGGCAGGCTCTCGCCGACGTGGCGGCCGCCGTGCCGCTGCAGTGGCGGCAGTCCCGGGTGGAGCGCGCCGATCTCGACCGTTTCCTGTTCGCTCCCGAGGACGTGGTGGTCGTCGTCGGACAGGACGGGCTGGTCGCCAACACCGCCAAATACCTGTCCGGGCAGCCCGTCGTGGGCATCGACACCGAACCCGGACGCAATCCGGGGGTGCTGGTGCGGCACCGGCCGGGCGACGCGGCCGCCCTGCTCCGCGCGGCGGCGTCGCCCGGCGCCACGGCGGAGGAGCTCACCATGGTCGAGGCGGTCGCCGACGACACCCAGCGCCTGCTCGCCCTCAACGAGATCTATCTCGGGCCTCCCGGCCACCAGACCGCCCGCTACCGGCTCGGCCCCGACGCCCCCGGCGCGCCCGTCGAACCCCAGGCGTCGTCCGGCGTCCTGGTCGGGACGGGCACCGGCGCCACGGGCTGGCTGCGGTCGCTGTGGCAGGAGCGACGCAGTGAACTGCGGCTCCCCGCGCCCACGGACGCGCGGCTGCTCTGGTTCGTCCGCGAGGCGTGGCCGTCGCCCGTGACCGGCACCTCGCTGGTCGCCGGCGAGTTGCGGCACGGCCAGGGGCTCCGGCTGACGGTCGAGTCCGACCGGGTGGTGGCCTTCGGCGACGGAATGGAGTCGGACGCGCTGGAACTGACGTGGGGTCAGTCGATACGGCTGGGCATCGCCGCCACATCGTTGCGGCTGACCGTCTGAGACCGCGGTCCGCCCGGGGCCGCCCGGCCGGACGCCGCGCGCTGCCCGCCCGCGCCCCGGCGCGGCTGCCCGCGCCTTGTGCCCGTACGACCGGTTCAGGCGACCGACCTGTCCGTACGACCGGTTCGCGCGGCCGGCGCGGCTGCGGCCTCCGGCACGGACCTCCGCCGCGCCCGCCCTCGTGCCCCGGGCGAGAAGGTACGTAGGCTTGCCTCCCGTACGCCCACCCGCGCCGGGGCGCCGCGCCCCCGCGAGTCCCCCCGCGCCCGACCGCAAGGAAGCCCCGATGCACACCGCGCCCGCCGACTCCCTCCCCCGTAACACCCGCCCGCCGGTGGCGCAGGCGTCGCTCGGCGTGGGCGTCGTCGTGCAGGACGCCCAGGGACGCGTGCTGCTCGGCAAGCACCGCGGCGGGACCTGGGAGCTCCCCGGCGGCAAGGTCGACCCGACGAACGAGTCCATCGCCGCGGCGGCCGTCCGCGAGCTCCGCGAGGAGACGGGACTGGAGGTGGACGTGGCCGACGTGACGGTCTTCGCCATGCTCCATGACGTCGTCGCGGGGATCAACCGGATCTCGATGGCCGCCCTGGTGACCCTGGAGTCCGGGAGCCCTCGGGTGACCGAGCCGCATCTGATCAGCGCCTGGGAGTGGACCTCGCCCGACGCGCTGCCGGAGCAGATGTTCGGCCCCTCGGCCCAGGTCCTCGCGGCCTGGCGGCCCGACCTCGCGATCGAGCACCCCCCGGCGCACCGGCTGGCCCTCGCGACCGCCGGGCCCGACGCATAGCGGGGCGTGCCCCATGCCCGCCGCCGAAGCGGGCTCACCGCCCGCCGCGACGCCCGGCGCCTCGCGGCAGCGGATCTGCACGACGGCCGATTCCCACGGCGTCCGCTCCCCCTCCGGCCGTGAAGCTCCCGGCGCGCCCTCCTCCGCGGCCGGCGTCCGGCGCCCCTCGCCGCCGAGGACGGGACGGGCACGGGGCCGGCCGCGGAGGCGCGGTTCCCCCGCGCGATCGGCGGGGCCGCGGAGTCCGGGGCGTGGCGGTGTCAGGCGAGGGTGACCTCGACGGGCAGCTTCTTGATGCCGTTCACGAAGTTGGAGCGCACGCGCGGGACGTCTCCGACGAGCCTGATGCCCGCCAGGCGCGGGATGAGCTCCTCGAACATGATGCGGATCTCGGTGCGCGCGAGCAGGTTGCCCAGGCACAGGTGGGGGCTGCCCTTGCCGAAGGTGACGTGGTCGTTGTCCCGGCGGGTCACGTCGAAGTCGTAGGGGTTGCCGAAGACGTCCTCGTCGCGGTTGCCGGAGGCGAACCACATGACGACCTTGTCGCCCTCCTTGACGCGCTTGCCGCCGAGTTCGACGTCGCGCGTGGCCGTGCGGCGGAAGTGGTAGACGGGAGAGGCCCAGCGCAGGAACTCCTCCACCGCCGCGGGGATGAGGGAGGGGTCCTCCTGGAGGCGGGCGAGCTGCTCGGGGTGCTGGAGGAGGGCCAGCATGGAGTGGCTGATGGTGTGGCGGGTGGTCTCGTTGCCGGCGACGACCAGCAGCAGGAAGTAGTTGTCGAAGTCCTGCGGCGAGAGCGGCACCCCGTCGCGCGGGGTCTCGTTGACGAGCCTGGAGATCAGGTCGGCGCCGTCGCCGCCGCGCCGCTGCCGGGCGAGCTCGCGGCCGTACGCGAAGACCTCCAGCGAGGCGGGCGAGCGGAAGGGCAGGTCGCGGTACTTCTCGCTCTCGTCGCTGTGCAGGAGGACGTCGGCGTAGTCGGGGTCGGTGTTGCCGATGATGCGGTTGCCCCAGTCGATGAGCTGCTGGTTGTCCTCCGGGGGCACGTCCAGGAGGCGGGCGAGGACGTTGATGGGGAAGTCGGCGGAGACCTCCTCGACGAAGTCGAAGGAGCCCTTGGACAGGGCCGCGTCCAGCGTGGTGGCGGTCAGGCCGCGCAGGAAGTCGGCGTAGCTGTTGATGACGCTCGCGCCGAACTGCCGCTGCAGGAGGCTGCGCAGGGCGCGGTGGCGCACTCCGTCCAGCTCCAGGATGGAGGCGCGCTTCTTGATCTGGTCGTCGTCGACCTCCTCCAGGTTCACGAACCTGGACGAGGTGAAGGTCTCGGCGTCCCGGTCGACGCGGGCGATGTCGGCGTGCCGGGTGACCGCCCAGAAACCGGAGTTGGGCGCTTCCTCCGGCTGCCAGTGGACCGGGTCCTCGTGGCGGAGGGTGTGGAACATGCGCCACGGTGTGACGCCGTCGGTGAAGTTGTCGAGGTCGGCCAGGTCCACCTGGTCCAGGGGCATCGGCTCGCGGGCGGCGCCGGACGCGGGCGGTGTGGTCGTCACGGAGGTCATGGGTTCGTCTCCTCGGCATTACAGGTGGTAGGCGTACTCGGTGAACTCCCAGTCGGTGACGTGCCGATGGAAGCGTGCGACCTCGTCGCGCTTGTACGAGAGGTAGGCGGCGGTGAAGTCCTTGCCGAGCACCTCGGTCAGAGCGGTGTCCGCCTCCAGCGCGTCGAGGGCGTCGGGCAGGGACATCGGCAGGGCGGCGGCTCTGGTGGTGTCGTAGCCGTAGCCCTCCAGCGGGGCGGCGGGCTCCTCGCCGGCCCTGACTCCCAGGAGCGCCGCCGCGACGGTTCCCGCGATCAGCAGGTAGGGGTTCGCGCTCGCGTCTCCCAGGCGGAGTTCGAGGCGGGTGCCGGAGCCGCGTTCCGGTGGGATGCGGACCATGGCGCTGCGGTTGTCCAGGCCCCAGTCGACGAGCCAGGGCGCGAGAGTGTCGGGGCCGAAGCGCTTGTAGGAGTTGACCGTCGGGTTGGCCAGCGCCGCGAGTGCCGGGGCGTGGGCGAGGACGCCGGCCACCGCGTGGCGCGCGGTGGCGGCCAGGCCGTACGGCGCGGACGGGTCCGCGAAGACGTTGCCGCCCTCGTCGTCCACGCAGGACAGGTGGAGGTGGAAGCCTGATCCGCCCGCGCCCTGGAAGGGCTTGGCCATGAAGGTGGCCAGCCGGCCCTCCTTGCGGGCGAGTTCCTTGATCGCGGATTTGAAGCGGAAGGCGCGGTCCGCGGCCGCCATGGCGTCGGAGTGGTTCAGATTGATCTCGAACTGGGAGCCGTCGAACTCGTGGTTGCCGCTGCTGATGTCGATGTCCAGGTCGCGCAGCAGGCGCAGGGTGCGCAGCAGATGGTTGTCGCCGTCCGCGCGCAGGCCCGCCGTGTAGACGACGCCCGTGGCGTCGCTGTAGCGGCGCCAGCCCCGCGGGGTCTCGGGGGCGGCGTCGCACAGGAAGTACTCCAGCTCCGGTCCCACGACGGGGTTCAGGCCGTGCTCGCCGCACCGTTCGACGACCGCGCGCAGCAGATCCCGGGGCGACTCCGGTGCGGGCAGTCCGGTGGCCGGGTCGGTGACGTCGCCGAGGCAGCTGGCGACGCCGGGCTCCCAGGGCAGGGCGGTCAGGGTGTCGAGATCGGGGCGTACGCAGATGTCGGGCAGGCCGGCGTCCAGGCCCCCGGGGACCGGGACCACGTCGCCCTGGGGGCTGGTGTGGTAGACGGCGCGGCAGAAGGCGAGGCCGTGGTCGCAGGCCGAGGGCAGGTGGTCCAGCAGGACGTCGCGGGCCCGTTCGGTGCCGATGAGGTCGGGATAGGTCACCCGGACCACGTCGATGCCCTCGGCGGCCAGTCGCTCCAGATGGCGGCGGACGGGTGGGATGTCGGATGCGCTCACCGGTGTCTCCTCCGGGGGAAGGGGGGCGCCTCCCAGAGCGCGCGGCACTGGGGGAAGGGGTGCGCGGCGGGTTCGGACTGCGGGGAGGCGCAGGACACCGCTCGCTTGCTGGTGGCAAACGGTAGGGACGCCGGTCACCCTCCCGCAAGGGTTCTGTCGCAGAAATTTATCCATGCGGATAGCTATTGACCGGGGCCCGGCCGGTTCCTATGTTGTTTGACGCCAAACGAGTTGGGGGCCGGTGTTCACCGCACCCCTTTGGCCGGGGCCCGGACCCTGTCGGCCCGGGCCCCCTCTTGTCTTCCCTTCCCCTTTCCCGACGCTCCCCCAGCACCAGGAGGACCGGTCATGCAGGTCGTCGTCGACATGAACAAGTGCCAGGACCACGGCCAGTGCGTCTTCGCCGCTCCCGACGTCTTCCGCTTCGACGACGACGGGCGTCTGGCCTACGTCGCCGATCCCGACGAGGCCCTGCGCGGCGACGTCGAGGAGGCCGCCGACGTCTGTCCGTTGCAGGCCATCCGGATCGAGGACTGAGCCGTGGACGCGCCCATCGTCGTGGCCGGTGCCTCCATGGCCGGGCTGCGCGCCGCCGAGCAGCTGCGCGCCGCGGGCTGGGAGGGGCCGATCACCCTCGTCGGGGACGAACCCCACATGCCCTACAACCGGCCACCGCTGTCCAAGGAGGTCCTGGCGGGCAGGGCGTCCTTCGACTCGCTCGCCCTTCGGCCCCGGGCCGGCGTCTCCGATGCGCGGTGGCGCCTGGGAACCGGGATCGTCCGCGCCGACCTCGCCCGGCGGGTCGTCGAGCTCGACGACGGCGAGACCCTTCCGTACCGCGGTCTCGTCGTGGCCACCGGCATGCGCCCCCGGCGGCTGCGCTGTCCCGGTCCCGTCGCCGGACGGCACACCGTCCGCACGCTGGACGACGCCCGGGGGCTGCGCGAGGCGCTGACCCGGCCGGGCGTGCGCGTGGTCGTGGTGGGAGCCGGATTCATCGGCTGCGAGGTGGCCGCGACCGCCGTGGCCCTCGGCGCCGCCGAGGTCACCGTGGTCGATCCGCTGCCGCTGCCCATGGTCGGCCCCCTGGGCGAGCTGCTCGCCGGGGCGCTGCTCGCGCGCCATGAACAGCGGGGCGTCCGCTTCGCCCTCGGCACGGGCGTGACCGCCTTCCACGGCGAAGACCGGGTCACCGGGGTGGCCCTGGCCGACGGCAGGGTCCTCGCCGCGGACGTGGTGGTGGAGTCGGTCGGCTCCGCGGCCAACACCGAGTGGCTCGACGGCAACGGCCTCGACCTCTCCGACGGCGTGCTCACGGACGAGCATCTGCGGGCCGGCGGACGTCCGGACGTGATCGCCGTCGGCGACGTCGCCCGTTTCCCCAACGCCCGGTACGACGGGGTCGCGCGCCGCGTCGAGCACTGGTCGATCCCCACGGACACGGCCAAGCACGCCGCCCGGGTGCTCATCGCCGGCCTCACCGGCTCCGACGCCGGCCTCGCGCCGTTCGCGCCGCTGCCGACCTTCTGGAGCGACCAGCACGACTTCCGTCTCCAGTCCTTCGGCGCCCCGGTCCTCGGCAAGGACGACGTGCGCGTCCTGGAGGGCGACCTCGACGGGGACGTCCTGGCCGGCTACCACCGCGCGGGACGCCTGGTCGGCGTCGTCGCCCTGGGCGGCCGGGCCGCCGCGGCGTCCGCCGCCCGCCACCGCGCCGAACTTCTCAAGCAGCCGTCTCCCATCGCGTAAGGAATCCAAGTGGCCAGTGTCCGTGGATACTTCCACCCCAAGACCGCGACGGGCGCCTCGTCGCTGATCCCCTCGCCGCCGTGGCGCTACTCCGGCGACCTCCTCACCGTCGAATACCGCACCGACCCGTCGCGCGTGCGCGAGCTGCTGCCCGAGCCTCTGGAGCTCGCCGACGAGGACCCCGGCGCCGTCGCGCTGATCTGGGCCGACTGGCAGTCCTGCTCCGCCTCGGGACAGGAGCTGCTCGACCCGGTGCTCGCCCAGTACAAGGAGGCGTTCGCCGTCGTGCGCTGCATGTACAGGGGGCGGACCTACTCCCGCTGCGTGTACATCTGGGTCGACAAGGACTTCGCGATCGCCCGGGGACTGCACCAGGGCTACCCGAAGAAGCTCGGCTCCATCCACCAGACCCGCCCGCACCCGTACGGGCCCGCGCCCCGCATCGAGGCCGGGGCCCGTTTCGGCGCGACCCTCGCCGCGGCGGACCGGCGCCTGGCCCAGGCCGTCGTCACCCTGCGCGAGCCGTCCGGGACCAACGGCTTCGTCAACGGCCATCCGATGGCCCACCACCGCTGGCTGCCCTCCATCGAGAAGGGCGGGGGCCCGGCCCTGGACGAGCTGATCGAGTCCGGCGCCGCCTCCTTCGAGGGCGGGCAGGCCTGGGTGGGCGACGCCGACCTGGAGCTGTTCGACTCGCCCACCGAGGAGCTGGCCCGGCTGGAGATCCGCGAGCCGATCGCCGCCTACTACCGGCAGGTCGGCGTGGTGTGGGACGGCGGCCGGCTGCTGGAGTCGAACACCTCCGGCGCCGAGTGAGCCCGCGCCGCACCGACCACGAGGACCGTGAGGACATGAGCGAACACATCACCACCGTCGCCGGCGTCGCCGTCGACACCCGGCACTGGATCGGCGGCGAACGCGTCGCCTCCGCCGGCACCTTCACCGACGTCTCCCCCATCGACGGCGGCGTCCTCGGCGAGATCGCCCGGGGCTCCGGGCCGGAGGCCGCCGCGGCCGTCGCCGCCGCCAAGGCCGCCTTCCCCGCCTGGGCCGCCACCCCGCGCGCCGAGCGCGCCCGCCTCCTGCACGCCATCGCCGACGGCGTCGAGCGGCGGCTCGAAGAGCTGGCCGTCGTGGAGACGGCCGACAACGGCGCCCTCCTGCGCTCGCACCGCCGCGGCGTCATGCCCCGCGTCGCGCACAACTTCCGCTTCTTCGCCGACTGGCTGCTGCGGCTGGAGCACGAGGACTTCGACACCCGCGGCCACACCAACCACGTCAGCTGGGACCCGGCCGGCCCCTGTGTGCTGATCACCCCGTGGAACGCCCCGCTGATGCTGGCCACCTGGAAGGTGGCCCCGGCGCTGGCGGCGGGCGACACCGTGGTCCTCAAGCCCGCCGAGTGGTCCCCGCTGACGGCCTCGCTGCTCGCCGACATCGCCGCCGAGGCCGGTCTTCCGGCCGGTGTCCTCAACGTCGTGCAGGGGTACGGATCCGAGATCGGCGACGCCCTCACCTCGCACCCGGACGTGCGCCGCATCAGCTTCACCGGGTCCGTGCCGACCGCCCGGCGCATCGCCTCGTCCGCCGCCGCCAACCTCACCCCGCTCAGCCTCGAACTGGGCGGCAAGTCCCCGCTGCTGGTCTTCGCCGACGCCGATCTGGACCTGGCCGTCGACCTCGCCGTGGAGCAGTACGACAACGCCGGGCAGGTCTGCCTGGCCGCCACCCGCATCCTCGTCGAGGAGACGGTGGCCGAGGAGTTCACCCGCCGTTTCACCGAACGGGCGTCGTGCCTCCGGCAGGGCGACCCGCGCGACGAGGCGACCGACATCGGCCCCAACATCCACCCCCGTCAGCTGGAGAAGATCGACGGCTTCGTGCGGCGGGCCCTCGCGGACGGCGCGCGTGCCGTGATCGGCGGACACCGGGGCGAGGGGCAGTACTACGCCCCGACCCTCCTCACCGACGTCGCCCAGGACTCCGAGATCGTCCAGGAGGAGGTCTTCGGCCCCGTCCTGACCCTGCAGACGTTCGCCGACGAGGACGAGGCCGTTCGCCTGGCCGACGACACCCGCTTCGGCCTGGCCGCCACCGTGGCCACCGGCGACGCCGAGCGCGCCGAACGGGTCGCCGCGCGGCTCGTCGCCGGCACCGTCTGGGTCAACTGCTTCTTCGTCCGTGACCTCCGGGCCCCGTTCGGCGGCTCCCGCCACTCGGGCGTCGGCCGCGAGGGAGGCGCCTGGAGCTTCGACTTCTACTGCGACCTCAAGAACACCGTCACCGCGCCGAAGGGGTGGAAGGACCATGGGTGAGATCGTCGGGGCGGGCCTGCTCGCCCACGTCCCCACCATCGTGCTGCCCGAGGAGACCAGGCGGGAGCTGAACGAGGGCAAGGAGATCACCCTCGTCACCGGCCTGAGGCAGCTGCGCGAGGACGTCTTCGAGCGCGACGACTACGACACCGTCGTCGTCCTGGACTCCCACTGGGCGACCACCGTCGAGTTCGTCGTCACCGCCCAGCGGCGCCGCGCCGGACTGTTCACCTCCGAGGAACTGCCGCGCGGCATGAGCCGCATGCCCTACGACTATCCCGGCGATCCCGAACTCGCCCACAGCATCGCCTCGTTCGCCGACCGGCACGGCACCTGGATCACCGCGATCGACGACGCGTACCTGCCCGTCTACTACGCCACGATCAACCTGTGGAAGCTCCTCGGCGAGGGCCTGCCGGACAAGCGGTGGGTGACCATCGGCGTCTGCCAGACCGGCGACATGGAGGACCATCTGCGCCTGGGCCGCGCCCTGGCCGACGGCATCGCCGCCACCCCCGGCCGCCGCGTCCTGCTGATCGCCTCCGGCGCCCTGTCGCACACCTTCTGGCCGCTACGCGAGCTGCGCGACCACGAGGCGAGCGACCCGGCGCACATCTTCACCCCCGAGGCGCGGGCGGCCGACCGGCAGCGGATCGCCTGGTTCAAGGAGGGCGGCCACGACAAGGTCCTCGACACCATGGACGAGTTCTGGACGTACAAGCCCGAGGCCAGGTTCTTCCACTACCTGATGATGGCCGGCGCCCTCGGCGAGCGGGCGTGCACCGCGAAGGCGCGCCAGTACGGCGAGTACGAGAACTCGATCGGCACCGGCCAGGTCCACCTCTGGTTCGACCGTCCGCAGGACGGCTGGACGGGCGCCGGCCCCTCCACGCCCGCCGCCTCCCGCACCCACGCCTAGAAAGGCTCCGCCATGCCCGAGTACCGCCGCATCCTCCTCGACGGCGCCGCCGTGGAGACCGTTCGTGACGGCGACGAACTGGTCGCCGGCGACGGCCGGCGCGTCGCGATCGACGACGCCCAGCACCTGCCGCCCGTCGTTCCCTCGAAGGTGATCGCCGTCCACCTCAACCACCGCAGCCGGGTGGACGAGTTCCGGATCGGCCTGCCCGACACCCCCACCTACTTCCACAAGCCGACCTCCGCGCTCAACTCCCACAAGGGCGCGATCGTCCGCCCCGAGGGCTGCCGCTGGCTCAACTACGAGGGCGAGGTCGCCATCGTCATCGGCAGGACCGCGCGCAACATCTCCCCGGCCGAGGCGGGCGAGTACATCGCCGGCTACACCGTGGCCAACGACTACGGCCTCCACGACTTCCGCGACACCGACGCCGGCTCCATGCTCCGCGTCAAGGGCTCCGACACCCTGTGCCCGCTCGGCCCCGGGCTGGTCACCGACTGGGACTTCCACGGCAAGCGGCTGCGGACCTACGTCAACGGCGAGGTCGTCCAGGACGGCTCCACCGACGAGATGACGTGGGACATGCACTATCTCGTCGCCGACATCGCCCGCACCATCACCCTGTGCCCCGGCGACGTGCTGCTGTCCGGCACCCCGGCCAACTCCCGGCCGGTCCGGCCCGGGGACGTCGTCGAGGTGGAGGTCGAGGGACTCGGCCGGCTCACCAACCACATCGTCACCGGCCCCACCCCGGTCCGGGCCGACGTGGGGGCGCAGCCCACGGAGTCGGAGGAGGTGCTGTCCACCGCCCTCGGCGGCGACTGGGAGTTCCGCGGCATCCGGCCGCCGAAGCGCTGACCGGCACGCCCCCGGTAGGGTCGACCCCATGACCGACCCCGCCCGGCCCGCCGGCGAGCGCAGCCCCCGCAAGCGCGTGACGAACTACGGGACGGGCCGGGTGGCCCTGCTGGACGCCGCCGTACGCGTGGTGGCCCGGGGCGGTCTGCGCAAGCTCACCTACCGGGCCGTCGCCCAGGAGGCCGGGGTCACCCATGGGCTCGTCGTGCACCACTTCGGTTCGCGCGACACGCTGATCGAGGAGGCCGTCGCCCACGCCATCCGCTCCTCGCTGCACAGCAGCGCGCTCGACGGCGGCACGGGCAGGCCGGCCGACTTCGCCGCCGGCCTCCCGGACATGGTCGAGTCCGGTCCCGAGCTCCAGGCGTTCCAGTACGAGTTGCTGCTGGAGGCCCGACGCCGGCCCGAGCTGCTGCCGCAGCTGCGCGCCCTCTACGAGGAGTACTTCGAGGCCAGCCGGCGCGAACTGGACCGCATCCTGCCCGGCCCGGTGGACCGCGGCACGTCCCGGCTCGTCTTCGCCGCGCTGGAGGGCCTGGTCCTGCACCAGCTGGTGTTCGGCGAGCGCGAGGCCACCGAAGAGGCGCTGGCCGAGCTCAGGAACATTCTGGAAGGACTGGCCGGGGAGCCGGACGAGCGCTGACCCGCTCCACCGGCCCGTCCCCGTCGGGCCGTCGGCCGTCGTGGGCGCGGCGGCGCGCGGCCCTGGTCACGCCCGCGTAAAGATCCGTGCCGCGGCTGGATCTCCCGCGCCCCAACCCCTTGCCAAACGGATAGTCGCACCCCACGATGAGGCAACTCGTTTGGCCTGAAACGACTTCCTCCTCATCTGGCAGGTGATCCGAGTGGACAGTCAGACGGCTTCCGCCGAGCGGACCGTGCGGGACGCCCCCACTGCAGCCACACTCAAACCCAACGCCCTGGGTGTCCTTGGCATCCTCTTCTTCGTGCTCTCCGGCCAGGCCCCGCTGACGGGTATCGCGGGCGCCGCCCCGATATCGGTCGCCATCGGCAACGGCTCCGGCACCCCCGCGGCCTATGTGGTGGCCGGGGGTGTGATCCTGCTCTTCTCCGTCGGGTTCATCGCGATGGGCCGGCACGTCGTGGACGCCGGGGCCTTCTACACGTACATCGGCACGGGTCTGGGCCGGGCCGCCGGCGCGGGCAGCGCGAGCGTCGCCCTGTTCGCGTACTGCGTCATCCAGGCGGCGATGTACGGCCTGTACGGCTCGATCGTCAGCGGGCTCCTCGCCGACCACACCTCGCTCCACGTCCCGTGGTGGGTCTGCACGCTGGTCACCATGGCCGTGGTGCAGGCCCTCGGCGCCGCGGGAATCGAGATGGGCGCGCGGGTCCTGGCCGCGTTCGTGCTCGCCGAGTTCAGCATCCTGCTGCTCTTCGGCCTGATCACCCTGTTCAAGGGCGGCGGCCCCGAAGGGCTCGGGGTGGCCGACAGCTTCTCCCCGTCGGCCGCTCTGCAGGGCGCGCCGGGCGTCGCCGTGATGTTCGCCCTGGCGTCGATGTTCGGCTTCGAGGCGACCGCCATCTACGGCGAGGAGGCGAAGAACCCCAGGAAGACGGTGCCGCGGGCCACGTACCTCTCGGTGATCGTGGTCACCGGTTTCTTCGCCCTCACCTCGTGGACGCTCATCTCGGCCTACGGCGCCTCGAAGGCGCCGGGTGCGGCGAACACGGCGCTGGCCGCCGGCGACTCCGCCGGTTTCGTCTTCGCGCCCGTGGCCGACCTGTTCGGCGGCTGGGTCGGCGACGTCCTGCCGGTCCTCCTGGCCACCTCGCTGTTCGCCGGCGTCCTGACCTTCCACAACTCCGCCAACCGCTATCTGTTCTGCCTCGGCCGTGACGGGCAGCTGCCCGTGGAGCTGTGCCGGCTGAACGGCCGGCACGCCCCGTGGATCGCGGGCCGCGTGCAGACCGCCGTCGCCGTGCTGCTGGTCATGCCCTTCGCCCTGGCCGGCGAGGACCCGGTGCTCACCCTCTTCTCCTGGTTCAGCGGGCTCGCCGTCCTGGCGATGATGCTGCTCTACCTGCTGACCTCGGTGTCGGTCGTGGTGTTCTTCCGCCGCCGACGGGTGGACACCGGAGTGTGGAACACCCTGGTCGCCCCCGTGCTGGGCGCGCTGGGCATCGCGGGCGCCATCTGGCTCATCCTGGCCAACTTCACCACCCTGATCGGCGGCGAGGCGAGCACGGCGCTGTGGCTGGTCCTGTCGGTGCCGGTCGTCATGGCGCTGGGCGTGGCCAACCAACGGATCCGCCTCCGACGCGCCGCTCCCGGCGCGGGCTGACCACCCTGCCCGGCGTGTGCCCGGCCACCGGGCGCACGCCGCGCACGGCCCCGCCTCCCCTGTCCGTTCTCTCCCCTTCACCGACGTGGTCTGGAGGACCCGCATGACCCGCGCCACCCACGAGGAATGGCTCCGCCGGGCCGAGACGCTGCAACCGGCCGGCGCGCACCTCATCGACGGCGCCGACGAGGCCGGCGGCGGCGACACGTTCTGCGTGGTGTCGCCCCGCGACGGCCGGGTGCTGGCCGAGGTCGCCGATGCCGGCGCGGCCGAGGTCGACGCGGCCGTCGCCGCCGCGCGCCGCGCTTTCGACGACGGCCCCTGGCCGCGGCTGTCCCCCGCCGAACGGGGCCGCGTCCTGCTGCGGTTCGCCGACCTCCTGGAGGAACGGCGAGCGGAGCTGGCGCTGACGGTCAGCCTGGAGATGGGCAAACCCGTCACCGATGCCCATGACATCGAACTGCGGGCCGTGATCAGCACCTTCCGCTGGTACGGCGGGCTCGCCGACAAGCTCACCGACGAGTCCCCGCACACCGCGCCCGACGCCCTCGCCCTCGTCACCCGGGAGCCCGCCGGCGTCGTCGGCGCGGTCGTCCCCTGGAACTTCCCGCTCACGCTGGCCGGCTGGAAGATCGCGCCGGCGCTGGCCGCCGGTTGCGCGGTCGTGCTCAAACCCTCGGAGAACTCCCCGCTGTCGGCGCTGCTGCTGGGGCGGATCGGCCTGGAGGCCGGGCTGCCGCCGGGCGTCCTCAACGTCGTGGCGGGCGACGGGCCGGTGGCCGGCCGGGCCCTCGGTCTGCACCCCGGCGTCGACGTCCTCGCCTTCACCGGTTCCACCGCCGTCGGCCGCTGCTTCCTGCGCTACTCCGCCGACTCCAACCTCAAGCGGGTCTGGCTGGAGCTGGGCGGCAAGTCGCCCAACATCGTCCTGCCCGACGCCCCCGACCTGGAGCAGGCCGCGGCGACCGCCGCCTGGGGCATCTTCTTCAACCAGGGCGAGATGTGCACCGCGCCCTCCCGGCTGCTGGTCCACGCCTCCGTCGCCGAACAGGTCACCGAGGCCGTCGTGGCGCGCGCCCGCGCACTGCGCGTGGGCGATCCCCTCGACCCCGCCACCGAGATGGGCGCCCTGGTCGGCGAGAGCCACCTCGACCGGGTGCTCGGCCACGTCCGCAGCGCCCTCGACGACGGCGCCCGCCTGCGCACGGGCGGCGCGCGCATCCTGGCCGGGACCGGCGGCGCCTACCTCGAACCGACCGTCTTCGACCGGGTCGCCCCGGACAGCCGCCTGGCCCGCGAGGAGGTCTTCGGCCCCGTGCTGTCCGTCGTCACGTTCGACGACCTCGACGAGGCCGTCGCCCTCGCCAACGCCACCGAGTACGGTCTGGCGGCCGGACTGTGGACGTCCGACCTGTCCACCGCCCACCGGGTCTCCCGCGCGCTCCGGGCCGGCACGGTGTGGGTCAACTGCTACGAGGAGGGCGACCTCACCGTGCCGTTCGGCGGCATGAAGCAGTCCGGCAACGGACGCGACAAGTCCGCCCACGCCCTGGAGAAGTACACCGAACTCAAGACCACCTGGATCCAGCTGTGACCCACCGCCCGCTCGTCGCGATCCCCGCCCGCTTCTCCGCCACCGCCTCCGCCCTGCGCCACGCCGCGGAGGTCAACGCCCGAGCCCTGGTCGACGCCGTCTGGCGGGCGGGCGGCGAGCCCGTCGCCCTCCACCCGCACGCCCCCGGGGGCACGGCCGATCCCGCCGAGGTCGCCGCCCGTCTCTCCCGTTTCGACGCGCTGCTGCTCCCCGGCGGCGGCGACCTCGCCCCGCACCGCTACGGCGCTCCCCACGCCCACGAGGCCGTCTACGACGTGGACGACGAGCAGGACGCGTTCGACCTGGAGCTCGCCCGGCGGGCCCTCGCGACCGCGTTGCCGCTGCTGGCCGTCTGCCGCGGACTCCAGGTGGTCAACACGGTCCTGGGCGGCACCCTGCACCAGGACATGGGCGGCCCCGGACACGAGCACCGCCACCTGCGGCACCCCGTCTCCTTCGCCCCCGGCTCCGCCCTGGCCCGGGTCACCGGCGCCGACAAGGCCGAGGCGTCCTGCTACCACCACCAGCACGTGGACCGGCCGGGCAAGGGACTGGCCGTCACCGCCCGGGCCGCCGACGGAACGGTCGAGGCCGTCGAACTCACGGGGCACGACGGCTGGTTCACGGCCGTGCAGTGGCATCCGGAGGACACTGCCCACGAGGACCCGGCCCAGCAGCGCCTCTTCGACGCGCTGGTGCGGGCCGCGCGCGGGGCCGCCTGAGCCCCGGCTCCACGGCGCTCCCCCGCCGGCACGCCGACCGGCGTCGCGCGCGGCGCGGCGGCCGGCCGGAAGGCCGCGTCAGCCGCGGGCGCGCCGGCCGCTGCGGCGCGGCGCGGGCTGCTCGCCGTTCAGCAGCGACCGGCGCCGCTCCTCGCCCTCCTGCTCGACCTGGAGCACCACGCGCCGCAGCCCGTCGGCGAGGCCGCGGCACTCCGCGTCGCTCAGCCGCGAGGTGACGAAGGACTCCTCCTCGTTGAACGCCGGGAACACCCGGCGCATGAAGTCCTCGCCGTCCTCGGTGAGCGCGAGCAGCACCAGCCGGCCGTCGGTGGGATGGCCGACGCGCCGCAGCAGGCCGCGCGACTCCAGCGTGCGGGAGACCCCGGTCAGCGTGCCCTTGGAGATCCCCGCCTCCTCGGCGACGTGCCGCGTCTCGGACTCGCCCCAGACCCACACCACCCACAGCACCACGAAGGCGGTCCAGGTCAGATCCGAGCCGCGCAGCACGGAGTTCTCCAGATGCTGCCGCACGGCGGACGCGGCCCGGTAGATGTTGGCCACCGCGGCCATCTGCTCCCGGCGGACGGGGATGCCGCCGAGCTTCGCCTCGACGAGCCTTTCCGCCTCGTCGATGGACCGCTGGCTGGGCACGGGGGGCTCCCTCGAATCGTCACCGGGCCGCGGACCCGGCAGGGACCGCGGCCGTTCGGTGTCGCATTCTACGGGCGGACGGATCTCGCCGGCCGATTGCGGTGCCCGCGGGGGCGGTGCGGGCGCCGCCGGCCGACGCCGGTGCCCCTTGGGCCTGCGGGGCCGCGGGGAGCCGGGTTCCTCCGGTTTCGGCGTCGACCTTCACGTAGAGTGCGGTCAGGCTTCACGCGGAGTGTGGCCAGGAGGGTGTTCAGGTCTGTCGTCACACACGGCTCCTGGGTGACCTCCGCCCGCTCCGGAGGTCACAACGCAGAGCCACGCGTCGTCGCGCTCGGCGGGACTGCGCAGCTGTCGCGGAATCGAGGTCGGCGCCCAGGTGGAGGCCACAGTGAAGTGCCCCGACATGTCGCGCGGTGCGCGTCTGACCGCCCATGGCGCCGTGTCCACAGCCCTGGCCCTGCACAGTGATCGCGCCCTGCGCGAACTCCTGGACACGGCCGTGCCGATCGGCTCCGGCATCGGCGGGAAGTCGGCCCTGCTGGAGGTCGCCGGAACCCCGGTCTTCGTGAAGCGGGTGCCCCTCACCGATCCGGAGAGGCAGCCCGAGCACGTCCGGTCCACGGCGAATCTGTTCGAGTTGCCCCTCTTCTGCCAGTACGGCGTCGGGACCATCGGCTGGCCGGGCTGGGGGGCCTGGCGGGAGCTCGCCGTGCACACCATGACGACGAACTGGGTGCTCGCGGCGGAATACGGGGGCTTCCCCCTGATGTACCACTGGCGGGTGCTGCCGGACTCGACACCCCTGCCCGAGGAACTGGCCGACGTCGAACGGGCCGTCGCCTACTGGGGCGGCGGACCGCAGGTGCGCCGCCGGATCGAGGCCCTCCAGCAGTCCTCGGCGAGCGTCGCGCTGTTCCTGGAGTACATCCCGCAGAACCTGCACCAGTGGCTGGGCGCCCAGGTCGAAGCGGGAGACGAGGCCGCCAACCGAGCCTGCGCCATGGTGGAGAGGGACCTGGCAGCCGGCACCTCGTTCATGAACAGCCGCGGGCTGCTGCACTTCGACGCGCACTTCGAGAACATCCTGACCGACGGTCGGCGCCTCTATTTCACGGACTACGGCCTCGCCGTCTCCTCCGGGTTCGAACTGTCGCAGGACGAGGCCGACTTCTTCGACCGGCATCAGACCTACGACCGCTGTTACACCGCCACGTATCTGGTGAACTGGCTGGTCACCGCTCTGTGCGGATACCAGAAGGAGGACCGGGAGGGCCGCTGCGCGCTGGTGCGCGCATACGCGGAGGGCGAGCGCCCCGCGGGAATCCCGGAGGCGGCCGCGGCGATCCTCGCCCGCCACGCGCCGATCGCCGCGCTGATGTCCGACTTCAACCTCAAGTTCCAGCGCCGGAGCAGGCGGACCCCGTATCCGCTGGAGGAAATCCGTCGACTTGGCAAGCCGTACAGCTCCTCCCTTTACTGACCGACGCCTGGAGTCCGGCATTCGACGTGGATCGGTCCGCCCACGTCGGCCTCCAGCAGCTCCCCGGGGCACGACGCCGGCCCGACCATGCGCGTTCGAGTTCAACCCCGCGCAACAGTTCGGCGATGGAACTGTTCGTCCAGTCCTGAATCAAACGCGAAGAGGCTAATGCGCGCGAAGGTTGGTTTTGCGTCTTTTGGAGCCTTCGGATCTTCATCGTTCACCGTGCGTCCGCCACGACGTTGAAAACTTTCGCGAAAAATGACCGATATGCGGCTTCACCTTAATCGGATCGCGACTTGACCAGCCTTGACGTGCCATACGGGCGGTTGAAATCGTCGGCAGCGGCGCTGCCGACTCACGCGGCCGCCTTGAACTGGCTTACTCACACGCGAGGTTGTCGCTTCATGCCCGGCGCACCGCCCACTCCTGCTTCGCCTGCCCGTGCGGCTCCGGCAGCACACCTCAGGCTCCTACACCGGAACGGTCTCGCGCCAATCATTTTCTGACCCCGAGGATCCGCACGTCCTGACCGAGCGCTCGCGACCCGGTGCCCGGTCAACGCGGCCAAGCATCCAGTCACTCACCGGATTTGCGGGCCGATACGCCCCACATCACGAAAGGTCGGCTAGCAGTGCTGCGTTACATCGCCCGCAAAGTAGTCGGCTGGTTTTTGATGATCGCCATCGCGACCAACCTCACGTATTTCCTCGCTAACGCATTCCTCAAACCTGCGTCGAACTACACCGCGTTGCGACCGCCTCGAACTCCAGCCCAGATCAACCATTCGCTGGCGCTCTACAATCTCAATCCAGACAAACCGATCACGGATCGGTGGTGGCACTGGATATCTCAGATCGTGACGCACTTCGATTGGGGCCAGTCGCCGACCGGAGGCAGCGTCAACGACCAGGTCGGCTATCGGATTTTCGTCAGCGGCGAGCTGGTCCTGGGCTCGACGATCCTGTCCATCGTCATCGGAGTCGGGCTGGGCGTCTACACCGCGTCGCGCCAGTACAAGGCCGCCGACCGGCTGTGGCAGGGGGTCTCCGTGCTCTCCTTCAACACGCCCTCCGCGGTGGCCTCCCTCGCGGTGGTGCTCGCGGCCATCGCGCTGAACCAGGCCCTGGGCAGCACACTGCTGCCCGTCGCCGGAGCGCAGAGCCCCGACGTCTCCGGGTTCTGGCCGGTCTTCGGGTCCAGAGCCACGCACGCGATCCTGCCCACGATCTCGCTCACGTTCATCTCCTACGCCGGGTACCACCTGCTGCAGCGATCGCTGCTGCTGGACCACATCAACTCCGACTACGTCCGTACCGCACGGGCCAAGGGCTTGACGCGGAAGCAGGCCATCTACCGGCACGGGCTGCGGACCTCGATCATTCCCGTCGCCACTCAGGTCGCGTTCGCGATGCCGGCGCTGTTCACCGGCGCGGTGATCACGGAGACGGTCTTCGCCTGGCACGGAATGGGTGAGTACTTCACCAAGACCATCAGCACGAACGACGTGCACGGCGTCGTCGCCGTCGCAGCCTTCGGAGCCCTCATGACGGCCATCGGCGCGATTCTGGCCGACCTCGTCATCGTGGCCCTCGACCCCAGGATCAGGGTGAGCTGACGTGGCCATCAACATGCCCGGCGCCGGCCCCGACGCCGAAGACGTGCGCCCCGAGAAGGCCGAGGTGCGGAGACCGGGGAAGACCGGCCCCGGCGGCAAGCGCCTCTCTCCGTCCAGGCTCTACATGCGGCGCTTCGCGCGCAACAAGGCGGCGCTCGGCGGCCTGGTCCTCTTCGTCCTCCTCGTGCTCTTCTCGGTGTTCGGCCAGTATCTGACCCACTGGGACCACATGGAGGCGGACTTCACCGCGCTCTCCGTCGCCCCCGGGGTCGGCGACCACCTGCTCGGCACCAACGGCGCGGGCAACGACGTCTACGCCCAGCTCGTGCACGGCCTCGGCAGATCGCTGATCATCGCCGTGACGGTGTCGCTGCTGACCACCGCCATAGCCGGACTGTTCGGCACCACCGCCGCCTACTTCGGCGGCAAGATCGAACGGGCGATGCTCGGTTTTGTGCACTTCCTGCTGATCCTGCCCTCGTTCCTCATCATCGCCCTGGTCGGTACGCACTACCGCGGCGAGTGGCAGGTTCTGGTCGTGGTCCTCACGCTGTTCGGCTGGATGCTCACGGCCCGGGTGATCTGGTCCCTGGCCACCTCCCTGCGGGAGCGCGAGTACGTGATGGCGGCCCGCTTCATGGGAGTCAGCCCGATGCGCACCATCGTCCGCCACCTGGTACCGAACATCGGGTCCTTGCTCATCGTCACGTTCACCCTCGGTGTCGCCTCGACCGTGCAGTCCGAGACGGCGCTCTCCTTCATCGGTTTCGGCGTCAAGCAGCCCGACGTGTCGCTGGGCTCCATGCTCGCCGACGGGCAGAACACCCTGTCCACCGCTCCCTGGCTGTTCTACCTGCCCGCAGCCCTGGTGGTGCTGCTCACCGTGGCGATGGCGCTGATCGGCGACGGTCTGCGGGACGCCCTCGACCCCACCTCGCAGTCTGGAGGCCGCGCATGATCGAGCAGCGCGCTGTCACGCCCGAGCCCGACACCCAGCAGGCCCTGCTGTCCGTGCGTGACCTGAAGGTGGCCTTCCCGTCGGAAGCAGGCCGGGTGGAAGCCGTTCGCGGCGTCTCCTTCGACCTGCACCGCGGCAGAACCCTGGGCATCGTGGGCGAATCGGGGTCGGGCAAGTCCGTCACGTCCATGGCCGTCATGGGGCTGTTGCCCGACTACGCCTCGGTCACCGGCGGAATCACGCTCGGCGGGCAGAACCTCCTCGATCTCGACGACCGGCAGATGTCGAAGGTGCGCGGTCAGCGCATCGGGATGATCTTCCAGGACCCGCTCTCGTCGCTCACTCCGATCTTCAGCATCGGGGCCCAGATCGTCGAGGCCCTCCAGATCCACCAGGACATCTCGTCCGCGGCCGCCTGGAAACGGGCCGTCGAACTGCTGGACCTGGTCGGCATCCCCAACCCCGACCGCCGCGCCAAGGGATTCCCGCACGAGTTCTCGGGCGGCATGCGGCAGCGGGCCGTCATCGCCATGGCGATCGCGAACGACCCCGACCTGATCATCGCGGACGAGCCGACGACCGCTCTCGACGTCACCGTGCAGGCGCAGATCCTCGACGTCCTCAAGACCGCCCAGCGCGAGACCGGGGCCGCGGTCATCATGATCACCCACGACCTCGGGGTGGTGGCCGGCTCGGCCGACGACGTCATGGTGATGTACGCCGGCCGGCCGGTCGAGCGTGCCGGGGTGGACGAACTCTTCTCGCGACCGCGCATGCCGTACACCATCGGCCTGATGGGCGCGATTCCCCGACTGGACGACCGCGCCAGGGACGCCCTGACCCCGGTCCCGGGGACTCCGCCGCTCCTGGTGGACCTTCCCGACGCCTGCCCCTTCGCGGCGCGTTGCCCGGTGGTGCAGGACGCCTGCCGGGAGGCCGAACCGCCCCTGCTGGCGATCGCCGAGGACGACACCGGCGACGGGCACTCGGCCGCCTGCCGGCGTGCTGCGGAGATCTCCGACAGCGCCATCGACGGCCGCCCTGTCTACCCCGTCCCGGTCGTCAGGGAGAACCGGGCCGCGGCCGTCCCCCGCGAGGACCGGCCGAAGGTCCTGGAACTCTCCGGTGTCACCAAGACCTTCCCACTCACCAAGGGCGGTCTGCTCAAACGCAAGGTGGGCACCGTCTTCGCCGTCAACGGCATCGACCTCGACATCCGGGAGGGAGAGACGCTCGGACTCGTCGGAGAGTCGGGGTGCGGCAAGACCACCACGCTACTGGAGATCATGGGGCTGAAGCCGCCCGAGCAGGGCAGCATCGCCGTCTGCGGCCAGGACACGGCGGACCTGAAGCGGAAGCAGGACATCAGCTCCGTCCGCCGCAACATCCAGATGATGTTCCAGGACCCCATGGGGGCACTGGACCCCCGCATGACGGTCTTCGACATCCTCGCGGAACCCCTCCGGGCGGTCGGTGAACGCGACAAGAAGGTGCTCGGCACCCAGGTGGCGGAGCTCATGGAGCTGGTGGGGCTCGACCCCGAGCACCGCGACCGCTTCCCCGCGGCCTTCTCCGGCGGGCAGCGGCAGCGCATCGGCATCGCCCGGGCGCTCGCCACGAAGCCGCGGCTGCTGGTTCTCGACGAGCCGGTCTCGGCTCTCGACGTCTCGGTGCAGGCCGGCGTCATCAACCTGCTCAACGACCTCAAGGCCGAGCTGGGCCTGTCCTACCTCCTCGTCGCCCATGACCTGTCGGTGGTGCGCCACATCTCCGACCGCGTGGCGGTGATGTACCTGGGGCGGATCGTCGAGATCGGCACCACCGACTCCCTCTTCGACGACCCCAGGCACCCCTACACCAAGGCGCTCCTCTCCGCGATCCCCCTGCCCGATCCGGTGGCGGAACGCACCCGGGAACGAGTTCTGCTCAAGGGCGACCTCCCCAGTCCTACCGACGATCAGCCGGGTTGCCGGTTCGTCACCAGATGTCCGCTCCACCTGACGCTGTCGGAGCCGCAGAAGGAGCAGTGTCGCGGGGTCACTCCGCAGCTCACCGGGCGG
This sequence comes from Streptomyces tyrfis, assembly GCF_037034285.1. Lineage (NCBI taxonomy): Bacteria > Bacillati > Actinomycetota > Actinomycetes > Kitasatosporales > Streptomycetaceae > Streptomyces > Streptomyces tyrfis. The sequence goes on from NZ_JBAGJZ010000003.1 coordinate 82,915, forward strand.
GGAGACCAGGACCACCGCGACGCATGCCATTTCACGGACACGACCACGTCTGCCAACAACTGAGCTGAAAGGCTGTCATGAGAAGAACCGCTCTGAGCGGGTTGGCGTTCGCCGCCGCCGCTTCCCTCGTCCTCTCCGGGTGCGGCGGTGGCGACACCGACAACTCCGGGCAGGAGAAGTCCAAGGGTGCCACCTCGGAGAGCCAGGTGCTGACCTCGTACAACCCCCAGCCTGCGACCAACCTGGAGCAGGGGGGCAAGCTGACGCTTCCCATCGTGGAGATTCCCGATCAGCTCAACCCCCTGAACGGCAACGGAACACTGTACTCATCGAAGATCGCCTGGTTCTACCAGCCGCAGCTGTCCTTCAACGACCCCAAGGGCAACATCACCTTCAACGAGGACTACCTCACCGACGTCAAGCAGGCGACGGTGGACGGCAACACCCAGGTCACGTACGACATCAACCCGAAGGCCAAGTGGAACGACGGCCAGGACATGGACTGGACGGCGTTCCGGGACACCTGGAACGCGCTCAACGGGAAGGACAAGGAGTACGACGTCAGCTCCACCGACGGCTACTCCAGCATCGCCTCGGTCAAGAAGGGCAAGGACGCCAAGCAGGCGATCGTCACCTTCGACGGCCCGTTCGTGTACTGGAAGTCCCTCTTCTACCAGCTCGTCAACCCGCACATCGCCAAGCCCGCGGACTTCAACAAGGCTTACGTGAACAACCCCCACGCGGAGTGGGGCGCCGGCCCTTACACCATCTCCAAGTTCGACGCCAAGGGCGGCACCGTCACCTACAAGCCCAACCCCAAGTGGTGGGGCGCCAAGCCGCATCTGGACGAGCTCACCTTCGTGCAGATGGAGTCCAGCGCCAGCATCAACGCCTTCAAGAACGGTCAGATCGACGCCGTCCAGGCAAGCAATGCCGAGGAGCTCAACCAGGTGAAGTCGGTGAAGGGGACCGAGCTTCGCCGCGGCACGACCACCTCCAACAACCTCCTGGTCTTCAACAGCACCTCGCCGCAGCTGAAGGACCCGGCGGTGCGCAAGGCTCTGATGGAGGGAATCGACCGTTCTCAACTCGCGAAGATCTCGTTCCAGGGGCTTGGCTACACCGAGCCCCTGCCCGGATCCTTCAGCCTCTTCCCCTTCCAGAAGGGGTACCAGGACAACTTCGGCAAGCTGGTGAAGTTCAGTGCCGACACGGCGAAGAAGGATCTGGACGCCGCGGGCTGGAAGGTCGGCTCGGACGGTGTGCGCGCCAAGGGCGGCGAGAAGCTGGAACTGACCTTCCCCACCATCGGTGACAGCTCCACCGTCAAGGCCCGGGCCACCGCCCTCGCCCAGATGATGAAGGACATCGGCGTCAAGCTGGACATCAAGGCGCACCCCTCCGCCGACTTCAACAAGGTGTTCACCGACCGCGCCTTCGACATCTTCGGCATGGGCTTCATCTCGAGCGACCCGAACGGAATGCTCTACCTCTGCCAGATGTACTGCTCCGACTCCACTCTCAACGTCTCCCGCTCGGTGCCGAAGAGCATGGACAAGGAGACCAAGGCCGTCACCAACCTGCCGACCTTGGACCAGCAGCTCGAAGTCGGCAACAGCGTCGAGCTGAAGGCCATGGAGACCTACGGCATCATGCCGACCCACAACGGCCCCACCATCTGGGCCGTCAAGAAGGGGCTCGCCAACTACGGGGCGGCCCAGTTCTACGGCAACTACGGCGTCGCGGGCCCGCCCGAGCTGATCGGCTGGCAGAAGAAGTAGACCGTCCGGTCGGAGGCTCCGCCGCAGCATCGACGCGGCGGGGCCCCCGACCCGTGCCGGGCTCTGCCACGTATCGGTGGTGACGGCGGGTGACGGGTGTCGTCGGCCGTTCACACGACCACCACCCGGCGCCACCGCCACCCGGGCGCGCACGAGGTCACGCCCTCCTTGCGCAGCGCTCTGCGCGCTCCCCGCCGGACCCGATCGCCCGGACACGCCGACGCCGATCAGACACACGCCGGTCCCGGCCGGTTCCCAAAAATGATCAAGGGCCGGTTTCGGATGCCTCCGAAACCGGCCCTGACCTGCGACTGTCTCCAGTCGGGACGACAGGATTTGAACCTGCGACCCCTTGACCCCCAGTCAAGTGCGCTACCAAGCTGCGCCACGTCCCGTCGCGGTTTTCCGGTGTTCCGGGCGACCGCGCAGGACAAACATTACCTCACTCCGAGGCCCTGATCGACGCCCTTGCCTGGTGGGCGCGGTCGGCGAGGCCTTCGGCGCCGCAGGCGGTGGCCAGTTTGTGGGCCCTGGCGAGTTCGCGCGGGGAGCGGATCGCGATGCCGTAGTCGACGAGCGCCAGTGCGTGTTCGTACGCGGACGGCGAGGCTTCCAGATGGCGGACCGACTCCGCCAGCAGGTGGACGGCGTCCTCGGGGCGGGCGAAGAGGGCGACACAGCGCAGGGCCTCGCCGATCGCGGTGTCGGTGCCGAAGCGTTCGGCGTGCACCCGGTAGGCGGTGGCGAGTCGGTGCGCGCGCTGCGGGTCCTCGTCGGCCAGGGCCCGGGCGAGGTCACCGGCCCAGGGCGCCCACACGCCGTTGAACCTGCCCCGGGCCTCCAGGGCCTGGCCGACCGCTTCGAGTTCGGTGACGGCCTCCTTCGTACGGCCTTCGGCCAGCAGCAGCCTGCCCCGCAGGCACGGGGCGTCGGGCAGCACCATGGCGCTGGGGTACGGCGGGCCGAAGTCGTAGCGGTTGGCGATCTCGCGGGCCTCGGTGACCCGGCCCCGGGCGACCAGGGTGTCGATCAGCAGACAGGCGGCGTCCCAGTGGACCGGGAGTCCACTGCCGACCCGGTCCGCGAGGCGCAGGCCCTCGCGGAGGAAGCCCTCGGCCTCGGCCAGCCGGCCGCGACGGCGGTGCACCAGCCCCAGCAGGGTGTGCGCGAACGCGAGGTGCCCGCCGCTCCATCCGGAGATCTCGAACGCGCGGACGGCCTCGCCGAACAGCGCCTCGGCCCGGTCGACCTGGTCGGTGAAGGCGTAGGTGATGCCGACGAGGGTCGGCAGCTCGAAGCCCCACTCGGTGTCGGTCCAGCCGAGCCCCCGGGCGGGATGGCCGTCGACCAGGGCCCGTTCGCAGAGGTCCACGATGAGCTGCGCGTTCTCGCCGCGCATCATGGCGTCGAAGGCGCGCAGGGTGAGCAGCGCCCGTTCGGCGTTGTCGCGGCCGGTGAGGTGGTCGGCGTTGCGGGCGAGCCGTTTGGACCGGGCGGGCCCGTCGTCCTCCGTGGACTGCATGCCCTCCCAGAGGAAGTGGGCGGCCTGCAGGCGCATCAGGCCGGGCCCCGGGGCGGTGCGCGCGGCCTCGGCGGCGAGCGCGGCGGCCGCCTCCCTGAGCTGGTTGTTGTGGGAGTGCGCGGCCGCCAGCCGGTAGGTCGCGTCGACGCGCTGGGCGTCGTCGAGACCCGGCATGTCGAGGGCGTCCCGCAGGTGCCGGACGGTGGTGGCCGGGGAGCTGAGCAGCGTGGCGCAGCCCAGTTCGTACAGCAGCGTCGCCTTCACGTCCGGGTGCGGGGGCTCCTCCAGGGCCCGTTCCAGGCAGCGGCGGGCGGCCTCCGGCGCGCCGACGGCGAGGTGCTGCCGGGACGCCTCGCGGAGCTGCTCGACGATTTCCTGGTCGTCCTCGGGGTGCACCTCCAGCAGATGCCGGGAGGCCGCCGCGGCGCCGAGTCCCGCGCGGGTGATCGCCCAGGCGGCCCGGCCGTGAAAGGCGGTGCGGGTGGCCGGAGGGATGGAGCGGTAGATCGCGGAGGCGATCAGCGGGTGCACGAACTCCAGCGGGTCGAATCCGGTGACGATCCGGGCCTCGCGCAGCCGTGCCGTGCAGTCGGCGGCCTCGGCCTGGCTCATTCCGGCGAGCGTGGCGGCGAGGTTCTGCGAGATCTCCGTGCCGAGGACGGCCATGGCCCAGGCGAACCGGGTGGCGTTGGTGCCGAGCCGTTCGAGCCGGGCGACGAGGCCGCTGCCCCGGGCGGACGCGCCGAGTTCGCGCAGCAGCCCGGCCGACTCCTCCAGCGGCGCGAGTCCGCGGTCCTGGACCTTGGCGACGAGTTCGACCGCCTCGTAGGGGTTGCCTCCGGTGACGGCCCACACCTCGCGGCAGAACGGGTCGTCGGCGTGCTCGCCGAGGCCGGCGCGGACGAGTTCCGCGGTGGCGTCCGGGGTCAGGGCGCGGAGCGCGACCCGCACCTGGGAGGGGTGGGTGTCGCCGGCGGCGACCTCGTGCCGCCCCGCCATCTCCTCCGGCCGGTGGGCGCGCACCACCAGGACCCGCAGTTCGCCGAGGCGCTCGGTGAACGAGGTGAGCCAGGCGAGGGTTTCGCCGTCGGCCCAGTGGGCGTCGTCGATGATGAGCAGCAGCGGACGGTGGCTCAGCCGGGAGGCGAGCCGGGACACGACGAAGTCCAGGCCGTCCCGGACGCCCTGCGGGTCCGGCTGGGGCCCGCTGGGCTCCGCGAGTCCGAGGGCGGGCGCGGCGATCTCGTACCAGGGACCGAACAGGGCGCGCACCTCGTCGGGCGGGACCTGCTCGAAGGCCGGTTGCAGTAACTGCCGCACGACGTGGAAGGGGACGGAGGTGACCGTCTCGCCGCCGCGCGCGGACCAGATCGTGCAGCGGTCGGCGGCCATCGAACGGATCTCGTCGAGCAGTGCCGTCTTGCCGATCCCCGCCTCGCCGCTGAACACCAGCAGCCCTCCGGCGGCCTGGGCGCCGCACAGGGCGTCCACGGCTTGTGCGGCAGCGGCGAGTTCCGGTTCGCGCTCGTACAGTGGCCGGGACTGCTTCATCCCTACCCTCCCCAAAGTGGTGCGGACGACTGCCGACACTAGTCGTGCGCATGGGTCCACGGACAGTGGTTCGTACACTTCATCGCAGGTGCGGGGCACAATCGAATGGTGAACAGCGCCGACAGGGATCGCGACGGGGAGGGCCGGGCGCGCAACGCGCGCCCGCGTGACGGTCTGGGCCGTCCGCTGCCGTACGGGACGCCGGGGGTGGAACGGCAGCCCGAGGGGGTTTCCCGCACCCCCGAGGAGACCTTGCGGGAGGCACAGCGGCTGCTGGACGCGGGGATGCCGTTCCACGCGCACGAGGTGTTCGAGGACGCGTGGAAGTCGGGCCCGCCGTCGGAACGCGAGTTGTGGCGGGGGCTCGCGCAGCTGGCCGTGGGGCTGACGCACGCGGCGCGCGGCAACACGACGGGCGGGGCCCGGCTGCTGCGGCGCGGGGCGGGAGCGCTCGCGGGGGCGGAGGCCGACCGGCCGTACGGGATCGGGGTCGGTGAGCTGATCGACTGGGCGCTGGAGCTGGCGCGGCGGGTGGAGGCGGCGGAGGGCCGGAGCGGGGAAGGTCCCGGCGGCCCGGTCGACGCGGTCGCGGAGGCGCCCCGGCTGCGGTCCGGCAGCCGCTGAACCGGTCCGGCGCGGCCCCGCCCGGGCTCTCCCGGCGCCGGGGCGCGGGGCGGTTCGGCGGGGGCATGGGGCAGACTCGGTGCGGTGAGGAAGATCTATGTCATCGGTATCGGCGCGGGCGACCCCGACCATCTGACCCTGCAGGCAGTCAAGGCGCTGAACAGGGCGGACGCGTTCTTCATCCTCGACAAGGGCGAGGAGAAGTCGGATCTGGTCCGGCTGCGGCGGGACATCCTGGACGCGCACGCGAAGGACCGTTCCTACCGGCTCGTCGAGGCCCGGGACCCGGAGCGCGACCGCGGGACATCGGACTACTCGCCCGCGGTGGACGACTGGCGGCGGCGCCGCGCCGATCTGTACGAGCGCTTCATCGCGGAGGAGCTCGGCGAGGACGAGTGCGGGGCGTTCCTGGTGTGGGGGGACCCCTCGCTGTACGACTCCACGCTCGGCATCCTCGACGAGGTCGCCGCCCGGGGCGCCGTGGCCTTCGCGCACGAGGTGGTGCCGGGGATCAGCAGTGTGTCCGCGCTGTTGGCCAGGCATCGCACCGGGCTGAACCGGGTGGCGCGTCCGGTGCAGATCACCACGGGCCGGCGGCTGGCCGAGGGCTGGCCCGAGGGCGTCGACGACGTGGTGGTGATGCTCGACGCGCGGCAGGCGTTCACCCGCCATCTCGACCAGGACCTGTTCATCTACTGGGGGGCGTACGTGGGGACGGAGGACGAGATCCTGGTCTCCGGGCGGTTGGCCGAGGTGTCGGACCGGATCGAGGCGCTGCGGGCCGAGGCGCGCGCCCGCAAGGGCTGGATCATGGACACGTATCTGCTGCGCCGGGGCTGACCGGCCCGGACGCGCGCAGGAGTCGCAGGGCGGAGGGCACGTCGTGGACGACGGGCACGCCGTCGGGCGGCGGCGGGCGGCGGACCACGACCACGGGCAGTCCGAGGTTCCGGGCGGCGGTGAGTTTCGCGGCGGTGGCGGGGCCGCCGCTGTCCTTGGTGACGAGGACGTCGACGGCGTGCGCGCGCATCAGCGCCGTCTCGCCCTCGACGGTGTAGGGGCCGCGGTCGAGGATCAGCTCGGTGTGCCGGGGCAGCGGCGGCTCCGGGGGTTCCACGGACCGCACGAGGAAGCGGAGCCGGCCGGCGCCGGGGGCGGTGGCGAAAACCCCCAGGCCCAGGCGGCCGGTGGTGAGGAAGATCCGTTCGCCCAGGCCGGGCAGCCGGGCGGCTGCGTCCGCGAGGTCGCGGGCCGGGTGCCAGCGGTCGCCGGGGCCGGCCGTCCAGCCGGGCCGGCGCAGTGCGAACAGGGCGGTGCCGGTGGCGCGTGCCGCCTCGGCCGCGTGGGCGCTGATGGTGTCCGCGAAGGGGTGGGTGGCGTCGACGACGGTGTCCACCGCGTGGGCCCGCAGCCAGTCGGCGAGGCCGTGGGACCCCCCGAAGCCGCCGACGCGCAGCTCGCCGTCGGGGGTCCGGGGCCGGGCGACCCGTCCGGCCAGGGAGGTGGTGACGCGGGTCGTCGTGTCGCGGGTCGTCGTGTCGCGGCCGGGCCCGGTCAGCTCGGCGGCGAGCTGCCGGGCCTCGGTCGTACCGCCGAGGATGAGGACGTGGCCGGGCATGCGTCGAACCTACGCCACTTCGGCCGCCGGCCGCCCGAGCGGTGAACGGGGCGGGCCCGCAGCCATTACGATCCCGCGTCATGAGCACTTCTGACCAGGACCGGGCCGCGGAACGCCCGATAGCCGCTCCCGGGGCCGCCTCCGACGACGATCCGGAGGGCGGTACGAGCCCGGAGCGGCCGGCGGACGCGCTGCCCGGAGAAGCGCCGGCGCCCCGGCCGGACGCCGGGCCGAAGGCGGGGTCCGGCGCGAAGCCGCCCACGACGGCCGGCGCGAGGACGGCCGGCGGCCGCGACGAGGCCGGTGCCGACGACGAGGAGGACGCCGGGGGCGCGGGCCGTGCCCCCGCCGGAGCCGTCTCCCGGGCGGCGGATCACACCGCCGGGGAGCCCGGGGCGGACCTCGCGGAGGAACCCGGGGCGGACCTCGCGGAGGAGCCGGGGGCCGCCGCGCGGAACGCTTCCGAGCCCGGGGCCGCCGGACAGGACGCTTCCGAGCCCGGAGAGCGCAGGCTGACTCCGCGTCAGGCACGGCGGCTCCGCGTCGCCCTGTCCTCGGCCGGCATGGTCGCGATGGCGGTCGTGCTCGCGCTGCGGATCGCCAGCCGCTCCTCGGTGCTCGTGGTCGGGGTGTACGGGCTCGCGCTGATCCTCTGCGGGATCGTGATCGAGCTGAGCAGGAACGGCCGTACCCGGCTGGGCACATGGCTGCTGGTGGTGGGGGTCGCCGCGGCGATCGGCTCGGACTGGCTGCTCATTCCCTGACGTGCCGTCATGGCGGGGTGACTCCTACCGCCCGCCGCGCGGACCGAAGCATCCGAGTGGCGGTCCGGCGCGGCGGCCGCTGGGGCCGGTCCGGTGACCGCGCCCCGGGGTTCTTCGTCCGCCGTGCGGCGCGCGCTGCGCGCCGGGGCTCTCGGGTGTGTCGGACGGGGTGGTCCAGGAACGCGCCGGTTCCGTAGGTGCATTTGGCGTCGCCCGGGTCCAGCGCGTTCTGGGCCGGCAGGGCGTCCTGCTGGTCGACGAGGAGTCCGGTCAGCGGGGGTTCGGGGCCGACGGCGGTCGTCGTGCCGACGGCGGTGTCGGAGTCGACGACGGCGGGGAGGCGTTCGCCGCCGAGGCCCAAGACGTCCAGGGCCCGGGGCGACCAGTCGGCCCGTTCCAGGTCGAGCGGCTGGGTGCGGCCGGCGGTGGCCGTGTCGGTGACGAACGCCCCGGTGAGCTGGTGGACGAGCCAGGAGTCGCTGGTGGTGACGACGTCCTCGCGGGTCGGCTCCCGACGGATCCAGGCCATTTCGGGGGCGGCGAAGCAGGGGCCCGGCGGCAGCCCGGTGAGGTGCTTCAACTCCTCGCCGTACGGGTCGAGTTCGTCGCGGGCCGGGGCGGAGCGGCGGTCCTGCCAGACGATCGCCCCGGTGAGCGGGCGTCCGGTCTCCGGGTCCCGGGCGAGCACCGTCCCGCCCTGGTCGGCGAGGCCGACGGCCGCGTCCGGCTCGCCCGCGGCGCCCAGGGCCCGGCGCCCGGCGGCGAGGACCGAGGCGAGGAGGTCCGCGGGGTCGGTCCCGACCGGTCCCCCGGCGCCGCGCCGGGGCCGGACCGGGGCGGCGCCGGAACCGATCACGCCCCGCTCGGGGCAGACCACGAGCGCCTCGGTCCCCGACGTGCCCTGGTCCACGGCGAGTACCGGGCCTGTCATCGGCGCTCCAGCGATGCGAAAGCCCTGCGGCTCGAACGAAATCGTGATCATTGGCCTGCGACGCCCAGAGTGGTGCAGGTCACCGTCCACGTCAAGGGGCGTCCGGGCGGAGCCGAAGCCCATCGGCCGAATCAACCCGCCTGTGAACGCTTCGACTTGAGTAAGATCCGCGAATCGGTCGGGAGTTCGGGCCGACTGGCCTTACACTCACCGCCGAGCAACAACCGGACACCGCAAAGCAGTTCGCATTTCAACAGCTGCACCACCCCCCATGTCCCCGAGGACCCATGAGATCGAAAATCCGCCCCGAGCACCGGCATTCAGCCTCTCGGGCTCTCCGCCGCCAGACGCGCTCCATGCCGCCGCCGGGTTGCGTGACGTGATGAGGGGATATTCCGTCCTCCGCCCGCCGTCCCGTCGCACGGGGGCAGGGACCGTCGATGGCCAACAGTGAATTCCGGCCGGTCTATCACCCGGCCGGCCATGACAACGAATTACGGGCCGCCTTACAGGATTTGCGCACCGGCCGCTGGCTGTCCATGCGCGATCTGCTGGAGAGCACGCCGGACTGGGCCCTGTGGACGCAGCGCACGCAGGTGCTGGGGGCGGTCGCCGCCGGTTCGGACGCGGTGCGGGCGTGGCTGGCCGAGGAGCCGCAGAGCGTGGCCGCCGCCGTGATGCACGCCCGGGTCGCCGTGGAGCGAGCCGTCAGGGCCCGTCGCGAGGGCCATAGCCGCGCCCGGGAGCTGTGGCAGGAGGCCTGGGGGGCGTGCCGCACGGCCGCGCACGCCTCGCCCGCCGACCCGGTGCCGTGGGTGTGCCTGCTGGCCCTGTCCCAGCTGGACGAGCGCCAGCAGCTGGAGGAACACCGGCTGCGGCCGCCGGGGCCGATGCTCTTCCCCGGCCCGTGGGGGCTGCTGGCGGAGGCCGACCGGCGCGACCCGTACAACCGCGAGGCGTACCACCGGATGCTCCAGTTCGTGTACGCGCGCAAGGGCGGCGGGACGATCTCCGAGGCGGTCAACTTCGTCCAGTGGGCGGCCTCCTCCGCCCCCGAGGGCTCCGCGCTGCATGTGCTGCCGCTGTACGTCAGGGTCGAGCGCTACCGGCGCGAGCACGGCCATGAGAAGGCGCTGGATCTGCACTGGGTCACCGAGGACGCCGAGCGGGACGCGATGCGGGCGCTGGAGCTGTGGTTCCGCCGCACGCCCCGGCTCGCCCGTTCCCTGCCGGATCTGAACCATCTGGCCCACGCGTTGTGGGGAGCGCTCAAGTTCGCCGAAGCGGCTGCGGTCTTCGAGGAGTTGGGACCGTACTTCACCTCGGTGCCCTGGACCTACCGGACGCGCGACACCCGGGGTCCGGGCGGCGCCGAGGAGGTCTTCCTGCGCGCCCGGAGCCGCTGTCTTGCCGCGCCCCGCGAACCCGGGCGCGGGCCGCACGGCTGAGCCGGCTCGCCGCACTCCGTCGTCCGCACCCGGCCGGCGTCCCCGGGAACGCCCCGGCCGGGGTCCGGCCGTTCCCCCGTTCGTCCCTGTTCACCGCTCACGGAGGTTTTCCATGTCCCTGTCCACCCCCACCCAGCCGGGTGCGGAGGCCGCGCCCCCGAACGACGAGGAGCAGCGGCTGCGCGAACTCGGCTACCAGCCGGTGCTGGCCCGTCGCATGGGCGGCTTCGGCAACTTCGCCATCAGCTTCTCGGTCATCTCGATCCTGTCGGGCTGCATGACGCTGTACGGCTTCGGCATGTCGACCGGTGGTCCGGCGGTGATGCTCTGGGGCTGGGCGGGGGTCGGGCTCTTCGTGCTCTGCGTCGGCATGGCACTGGCGGAGGTCACCAGTTCCTACCCGACGTCCGGGGCGCTCTACTACATGGCCGACCGGCTCGGCGGCCGCAAGTGGGGCTGGTACACGGGCTGGCTGAACCTGCTCGGGCTGCTGGGCGCGATCGCCGGCATCGACTACGGCGCCGCGCTGTTCACCGGCGCCTTCCTGAACCTGCAGTGGGGTTTCACCCCCACGCCGGGCAAGACGATGCTCATCTTCCTCTGCATCCTGCTGCTGCACGCGGTGCTGAACCTCTTCGGCGTCCGCCTGGTCAGCGTGCTCAACTCCATCAGCGTGTGGTGGCATCTCGCCGGTGTCGCGATCATCGTCTTCGTGCTGGCGGTCGTGCCCTCGCACCACCAGTCGCCGAAGTTCGTCTTCACCGAGTTCGTCAATGACACCGGCTGGCACAACCCGTTGTACGTTGCGGCGATCGGCCTGCTCCTCGCCCAGTACACCTTCTGCGGCTACGACGCGTCCGCGCATCTCTCGGAGGAGACGTCGAACGCCTCGGTGACGGCGGCCAAGGGCATCGTCCGGGCGATCTGGGTGTCGTGGGTCGCCGGTTTCGCGCTGCTGGCGGGGCTCACCTTCGCCATCCAGGACTACCAGGGCACCCAGGAGACCGCGACCAATGTGCCGCCGGCCCAGATCATGATCGACGCGCTGGGCACCACCGGGGCCACCGCGCTGCTGCTCATCGTGATCGCGGCGCAGCTGTTCTGCGGCAACGCCGAGGTCGCCGCCGCCAGCCGGATGGTGTTCGCGTTCAGCCGTGACAACGCCCTGCCGGGCTCGGCGCTCTGGCGCAAGGTGAGTTCGCGCACCCAGACGCCGGTCAACGCGGTGTGGCTGTCGGTCGCCGTCGCCGGTGTGCTGGCCCTTCCGTCGCTGTACTCCGCGACCGCGTACGGCGCGGTGACCGCGATCAACGTCATCGGCATCACGCCCGCCTACGCCATTCCGATCTTCCTGAAGCTCCGCTCGAAGGACCGGTTCGAACGCGGGCCGTGGCACCTGGGCCGCTGGAGCAAGCCGATCGGCTGGATCGCGGTGGTGTGGGTGGCCTTCGTCACCGTGCTGTTCCTGCTCCCCCAGTCGTCGCCGGTGACGGTCGACTCGATGAACTACGCGTCGATCGCACTGGTCGCGGTGCTGGTGCTGGCCACCGTGTGGTGGTTCGTCGCCCGCCGCTCGTACAGCACGCCCTCGGCGTACGGGAACGCGCGCGAGCAGGCGCAGATCGAGGAGGACATCGTCTGACCGGGCACGGCCCGCGCGCCCGCGCCTCCCGGCCCTCCCCCGCCGCGACCAGCGGCGATCGGGAGGGCCGCGGCGTTGTTCCCGTCGGCCCCGGACGGCCGCCGCCGCACCCGGGGGCCGGCCGCCCGTCCTCGGGCACCGGCCGCGCACAGGACGCCCCGCGGTCGCGCCCGTCCCAGCCCGCGTCCGGCGTCCGGCGTCCCGCACCTCGCGTCCTGCCGAAGGCGGCCCCCGTTCCGGCTCGTCGGCAGGCCGCGCCACGCGCGCCCCAGAATGATCGTTCAATCATTTCCACCCCCTTTCGATCGATCACTTGACCAAAAACGATCGACCGATCAGGATTCCTCCGTGACCCGAATCCAGAGCCGCCCGGGCTCCCCCCTCGAACTTCCCGCAGAGGACCGCGAGTCGAGCCCGTACACCGGCTACACCCGGGCGCACTGGGAGGCCGCGGCCGACGGACTGCTCAAGGCCGCCTGGGCCTGGGCCACTCCCGGCGGCGCGCTGCTGGACCTGCCGGGCAGGCCCTCGGTCTCCGGGGTGCGCTCCGACGGCCTGGAGGGCTACGCGCGCACGTTCCTGGCCGCCGCCTTCCGGGTGGCGGGCGCGGACGGCTCCGACCCGCACGGCTGGCTCGGCCGTTACGCCGACGGCCTCGCGGCCGGAACGCTCGCCCCGGGCCGGGACGACGTCGAGTCCTGGCCGCTGATCCGGGATCACGGCGTCTTCGGGCAGCCCATGGTGGAATCCGCCTCGGTCGCCCTCGGGCTGCGGCTCACCCGGCCGTGGCTCTGGGACCGGCTGGACCCTGCGGTGCAGGACCGCGTCGAGGCGTGGCTGCGCGACGCGCTGCGGCACCGGCCCGCCCCCAACAACTGGTATCTGTTCCCCTTCACGGTGGCCGGGTTCCTGGAATCCGTCGGACACGGCGACGCGGAGACGGCCCGGGCGCGGGAGCGGGCCCTCGGCCTGCTGGAGTGCTGGTACCGGGGGGACGGCTGGTACGCGGACGGCGACGGGCGCGCCTTCGACCACTACAACGGCTGGGCCCTGCATCTCTACCCCGTGCTGGACGCCCGTCTCTCCGGGGACGCCGGGGCGTCCGCGCACTACGGCGCGCGGCTGCGCGAGCATCTGGAGGGCTTCTCACTGCTGTTCGGCGGCGACGGCGCGCCGATCCACTTCGGGCGCTCGCTGACCTACCGTTTCGCCGCCGCCTCGTCGGTGGCGCTCGGCGCCGTAACCGGGCACACCCCGCTCGCGCCCGGCGTCTCGCGCCGGCTGGCCAGCGGCGCGCTGCGGTACTTCCTGGACCGCGGCGCGGTGGGCGCGGACGGCCTGCTGAGCCTGGGCTGGCACGGCCCGCACGCGGCCGGCCTGCAGAACTACTCGGCCCCGGCGTCGCCGTACTGGGCGTCCAAGGCGTTCGTGTCGCTGCTCGCGCCGGAGGACCATCCGCTGTGGACGGCGACCGAGGAGCCCGCGCCGAGCGAGGGCCCCGACCGGGTGCTCGCGCTACCCGCGCCGGGGCTGCTGGTGCAGTCCACCGGGGCGGACGGGATCGTGCGGCTGCACAACCACGGCAGCGACCATGTGCTCCCGCACGAGGGCGAGGCCGCGGCCCCCGCCGATCCGCTGTACAGCCGTCAGTCGTACTCCACGGCGACCGGACCCACCGCGCACGGCAACGTCGCGGACAACCATCTGGCCGTGGTCGTCGCCGGGACGCGCAGCGGCCGCCGGGCTATGGATCCGCTGGGCGCGGGCCACGGCGACGGCTGGGGATGGGCCGCCTCCCGGCACCGTCCCGTGTTCGCCTCCGCGCAGCCGATGGTGCCGGGGATGCGGGTGGAGAGCGTCACGGTCGCCCGGGGCCGGTACGAACTGCGGGTGCACCGGGTGCTGGGCGCGCCGGACGGGGCCCGGGTGGAGCAGACGGGCTGGGCCACCGGCCGCGACGACACGGTGGCGTCGGCGCTGCACGGCCTGCATGGCTGGGATTCCCGGGACACGGTACGGGCGCCGCAGGGCACCGCGTACACGCCGTGGGCGGAGGTGCCCCGGCTGTCCGGCCCGGCGAAGGGCACGACGGTGCTGGTGGCGCTCGCCTCGCTGACCGCCGACCCCGACGCGGCACCGCTCGGCACCGTGGTGAGCGAGGTCGGGGTCGAGGGGGACACGGTGACGGTGTCCTGGGCGGACGACGGGTCGACGACCCGGATCCGCTTCGAGCCGCTCACGGTCGCCCACGGCTGAGCGTCCGTCAGGCACGGCCGCGCACCGGCCGCACACCGCGCGGTACCGGCGCCCCGGCGCGCACCGCCGGCGCCACGCGCCGCACGGACCCCGGCGCGCGCGGCCCGAAGGGGCCGTTCGCCCCGGGGCGTCCCGTACCGCGCGCCGGGCGCCGCGGGGCTCCCGTCACACGTCGGTGCGGATCACCACCACCAGGGTGCGCGGGCCGTGCACGCCCTCCACCCGCTCCAGTTCGATGTCGGAGGTGGCGGACGGCCCGCTGATCAGCGTGGTCGGCCGGTCGGGCGTCAGTCGGGCCACCGCCTCGGGCACCCCGGTCTCGACCGTGGACAGGTCGACGACGCACACATGCAGGTCGGGCACGAGGGACAGGGCCCGCCGGCCCTGGTCCGGCGAACCGTCCAGGAAGATCGTTCCCGTCTCCGCGCAGCTGACGGCCGACGCGGTGACGACGCCGTCCAGAGCGTCGAGCCGCGGCGCCGGAACGGCGGCCGAGTCCTCCTCGGCCTCGCCGTCGTATCCGTCCAGCCAGCTCCGGTCGAGGCCGGCCGGCACGCCGATCCGCCGTGCGCCGTGCTCCCGCAGGGCCCCGGCGACGGTCCGGGCGGTGCCTTCGGCGGCGCAGGTTCGCACCTGGGCCCGGTAGTCGACCAGGCGGTCGGTGAAGAGCGCCAGCCGCTCGTCGTCGGGAAGGGTGCGGCCGGTGCGGTAGGCGCGGCGCACCGGGGCGTCCGGGACCGGGGCCAGCGCCAGGGCGTCCCTGATCCGGCCCAGCACGGTGTCGCGTGCGGTCGTCATTTCTCCTGTCCCTTCTGCCGGTCGTCCGGGTGCGCGGCCGCGGCGGCCGCCCGCATCGTCGCGGCGCCCTCGGCCGACGCCAGCCAGTCGCGGAAGGTCTGCTTCGGCGGGGCGGCCGTGTCGCGGCTCTCGCTCCATCCGTCGAACGGCGGGGGCAGATGCGAGATCGTGCCGTCCCGTCCGGCGAGGACCCGGCCCAGCGCCGCGCCCTTCTGGGCGGTCGTGTACAGCCCGGGCCGCTTCATGACGGCGGCGGCGGCCCGCATGGCCAGCTTCTCCGGCGTCGTTCCGGCCCGCTCGGTGTGCTGGTGGCGCAGTTCCACCAGCAGCGACGGGATGTCGATCTTGACCGGGCAGGCGTCGAAGCAGGCGCCGCAGAGGCTGGAGGCGTACGGCAGGGAGCCGTTGGGGTCTCCCTTGGCCATGTCCATCCCGGCGAGCTGCGGGGTGAGGACCGCGCCGATCGGCCCCGGGTACGTCGATCCGTACGCGTGGCCGCCGGCCCGTTCGTACACCGGGCAGACGTTGAGACAGGCGGAGCAGCGGATGCAGTTGAGGGCCTCGCGCCCGATCCGGTCGGCGAGCGCGGCGGTGCGCCCGTTGTCGAGCAGGACCAGGTGGAACTCCTGCGGGCCGTCGCCGGGCGTCACCCCGGTCCACATCGAGGTGTACGGGTTCATCCGCTCCCCGGTGGAGGAGCGCGGCAGCAGCTGCAGGAAGACCTCTAGGTCCTGGTAACGCGGCAGCACCTTCTCGATGCCCATGACGGTGATGAGGGTGTCGGGCAG
This sequence comes from Streptomyces tyrfis, assembly GCF_037034285.1. Taxonomy (NCBI): domain Bacteria; kingdom Bacillati; phylum Actinomycetota; class Actinomycetes; order Kitasatosporales; family Streptomycetaceae; genus Streptomyces; species Streptomyces tyrfis. The sequence goes on from NZ_JBAGJZ010000003.1 coordinate 98,638, forward strand.
GGTCAGGCACATGCGGCCGTTGCCCTCGGACTCGACGACGCAGAGCGTGCCGGTCTCCGCGATGCCGAAGTTGGCCCCGGAGACCGCCACCTTCGTCGTCATGAACTTCTCACGCAGATAGGCCCGGGCCGCGGCGGCGAGATGCGCGGGGACGTTGTCGAGGCGCGGGTCGACGCCGGGGATCTCCTTGAGGAAGATCTGCCGGATCTCGTCCCGGTTGCGGTGGATCGCGGGGACCAGGATGTGCGACGGCTTGTCGTGGGCGAGCTGGACGATCAGTTCCGCGAGGTCCGTTTCGTAGGGCGTGATGCCGGCGGACTCCAGATGCTCGTTGAGGCCGATCTCCTGTGTGGCCATCGACTTGACCTTGATGACGTCCCCGCTGCCGGTCGCCTTGACCAGCCGGGTGACGATCTCGTTGGCCTCGACGCCGTCGCGTGCCCAGTGGACGGTGCCGCCGCGCGCGGTGACCTCCCGCTCCAGTCGCTCCAGGAGCTCGGGGAGCCGGTTCAGGGCGTCGGTCTTGATGGCCGAGCCCGCGTCGCGCAGCTCCTCCCAGTCGGGCAGCTCGCCGGTGACGTTCAGCCGCTTGGCGCGGATCGTGTGGGTGGCCCTGCGGAGGTTGCGGCGCAGTTGTTCGTTGCGCAGCTCGTCGTGGGCGGCCTTGGGGAACGTGCGGTCGCCGCGCAGGTTGCCCGACCCGTACGGGGAACGGGGCGGGGGCGCGGGCATGCCGAGGAAGGTGCTGCTCATCGGACGGCCTCCGTCGCAACGTACGGCGTGGAGCGGGTGGCGGCGAGGATCTGCGCCAGGTGCAGGGTGCGGGTGCCCGATCCGATGCGGGAGAGGCCGCCGCCGATGTGCATCAGGCAGGAGGAGTCGCCGGCCGTGCAGAAGTCGGCGCCGGTGGTGGCGATGTCGCGCATCTTGTCCTGGAGCATCGCCGTCGACGTGTCGGCGTTCTTGACGGCGAACGTGCCGCCGAAGCCGCAGCAGGCGTCGGCCTCGGGGAGTTCGACGAGATCGATGGAGTCGACGGCGCGGAGCAGCTTCAGCGGCTTCTCGCCGACCCGGAGCATGCGCAGCGAGTGGCAGGTGGGGTGGTACGTCACCCGGTGCGGGAAGTGGGCGCCGACGTCGGTGACGCCCAGGACGTCGACGAGGAGTTCCGAGAGTTCGTACGTCTTGGCCTTGACGGTGGCGACGCCCGTGCGGAGCGCCGGGTCGCCGTACCGGCGGGCGACGATCTCGTGCTGATGACGGACCGAACCGGCGCACGATCCGGACGGCATGACCACGGCGTCGATCGACGCGTCGCCGAACTGCTCGGCGAAGTTCCGCACCAGCGGCACCGGTTCGCGCTGGTAGCCGGTGTTGACGTGCATCTGCCCGCAGCAGGTCTGCCCCGGCGGGAACACCACGTCGTGGCCGAGCCGGGCGAGCAGCACCGCGGTCGCTCTCACCACCTCGGGGAAGAGCGTGTCTCCCAGACAGGTGGCGAAGAGTCCGATGCGCATGGGTCTCTCCGATCGTTCTTCGACTCGTTCCTCGATTTTTATGGTCCGACCATACTAGCCTCAGCCCAGAATATGACCCGCGGGGCGACCGGCCCCTTCAAACGTGGTCATGAACCTGACAATATGAGGGGGCGTGCCCCTGGCCCGTGAAGGCCGGGGCGGCCGCCCTCACACCGTGCCGGGATCGTCCTCGACCAGCGTGCCGTGGAGGCTGCGGATGTGCCGTTCGACCAGGTCGGCGGCGTCCGCGCCGCGACCCGCGCGCAGCAGTGCCAGCAGTTCGGCGTGCTCCGCGTCGAGCGCGGCGGCCGTGGCCGGCCAGTCCTCGGCCCGCTCCAGCGCCCGCAGGATCAGCGGACGCACCGATTCCCGGACCGCCGAAGTGAGCGTGGAGGTCAGCGCGTTGCCGGAGACACGGGCGATGTGCACATGGAACCGGGCGTCCAGGTCGTTGAACTCGGCCGCCTCGACCCCCGGCTCCCCCATGCGCTGGATGAGCGTCTCCGCCTCGTCGAGGTCCTGCGCCGAGGCGTGCCGCGCGGCCGCCTCGAAGCTGGACCTCTCCAGCGCGACCCGCGCCTCCAGCACGTCGTGGAGTCCGTAGCTGCCGAGGGCGAAGTGCAGTCGCAGCAGCCGGCCGAGGGCGTCGTCCGGATTGCGCACGATCCGCGCGCCGGCGTCCGGCCCCCGCCCCGGCTGGGCGACCAGTACGCCGATCGTCTCCAGCACCCTCAGCGCCTCGCGCAGCGCGGAGCGGCTGACCCCGAGGACCGGCGCGAGCTCCCGCTCGGGGGGCAGCCGGTCACCGGCCCTGAGCTCCCCGGCGAACACCCGCTGCTCGATGCTCCGCAGCACGAGCTCATGCGTACGGGACTGCCGTACGGGCTGCCACTCGACCGGCATCCGCCACCCCTGCCCCGGCCGGAGCCGCCCGGCCGCCTTGCGCATTCACTGATCCGCTCCCCACTATGTCACACATAACATATGGTCGGACCAAACGCGGGCGCCGGGACACCCCCTAGGCCCGGCCGGTCGCCGACGACGGCCCGGTCAGTCGCCGAAGCGGCCGTGCCGCCCCGCGCCCGCCTCGAACCGGGCGGCCCCCGCCCGCGTCTCCCCCGCCGCCAGCGGCACCAGGCCGTGCCGGTGCTCGGCGGCCAGTGCGTCCGTCTCGTCCAGGCCGTGCTGCTCCCGTACCGAGAGCCGGTCATGACGCAGGCACAGCTGCGGGTACGCGGCGATCTCCCGGGCGAGCCGCTCCGCCGCGCGACGCGCCTCGCCGGGCGGCACGATCCGGTTGGCGAGCCCCATGGCGTACGCCTCCGAGGCCGGCACGGGGCGGCCCGTGAGGATCATGTCCATGGCCCGGCTCTCCCCGATCAGCCGGGGCAGCCGCACGGTTCCGCCGTCGACCAGCGGCACGCCCCAGCGGCGGCAGAACACCCCGAACACGGCGTCCTCCTCGACGACCCGCAGATCGCACCAGACGGCCAGTTCCAGCCCCCCGGCCACCGCGTGCCCCGCGACCGCCGCGATGACCGGCTTGCTCAGGCGCATCCGGGTCGGGCCCATCGGCCCGTCGCCGTCCGCCTCGACCCGGTTGCCCCGTGCGGTGCCGACGGCCTTGAGGTCGGCCCCGGCGCAGAACGTGCCGCCCTCGCCCCACAGCACGGCGACGGACGCGTCCGGGTCGGCGTCGAACGCGCGGAAGGCGTCGGCCAGTCGTGCGGCGGTCGGACCGTCCACCGCGTTGCGCGCCTCGGGCCGGCTCAGGACGACCGTGCTCACCGGGCCGTCGCGCTCGATCCGTACCGTCGGCCGCTCGTCCATCGGTCCGCCCTCCCACAGGGGTCGCAGAGGAACCGGCGGACGGTCCGGCCGCCGGGACTACCCCGATGGTGCCGATCGGACACACACCCCGCCACCGGATTCATCTGATTCTCAGGCAATCGTTCTACGGTGGGTCACGTGACCCAGACGAGCCCGCCCGGCTGGCATCCCGACCCCGGGCATACAGGAACCGGCCCCCTTCACGAGCGTTGGTGGGACGGCAACCGGTGGACCGACCATCTCCGCGTGCCGCCCACCACGATCCGGCGCCGGCGGCGCATCGGCATCGGCGTCACCGCCGGTGTGCTGGCACTCGCCGCCGTCGGGGGCGGCCTCTTCCTCCTGTCGGACCACTTCGGCGACACGCCGCGCGAGACGGCCACGGCGCCGTCCGCCGGGCCCGGCGGCGCGCCCGGGGAACGCCGGCGAGGCGGCGGGGGCGACGACGAGGGCCGCGCGCCCGGGCGGCAACAGCCGCAGGCCGAGGACGGATACGCCACCGACCTGCTCAGCGGCGTCAGCCTCCCGGTGCCGGACGGCTGGACGGGGCAGTCGGGGGTGTCGGGCGCCGGGGTGACCACGGGCGAGTACGCCTGCCCGGGCGAACCCTCCGAGCAGTGCGTGCGCGGCGGGGTGTTCTCCGCGCCGGCGAAGGCGCTGAAGCTCGACACGACGACGGCGAAGGCCACCGCCACGCGGGACATCTCCGCCAACGTCTCGGAGTCGTACGGCGAGAAGAGCTACGGCGGCATCACCTCGCACGAGGAACTGAAGGCCGGGCCGGTCACGGTGGCGGGCCGGCAGGGCTATCTGGTGCGCTGGAAGGTGACGACGAAGAACGGCGACGACGGATACGTGCAGTCGCTGGCCTTCCCCTCCCCCCGCGACGAGGACGTGATGGTCGTGGTCCGTTCCGGATTCGACGTCGGCCCCGAGGCGCCCGCGCTCTCAGTCATGGACGACATCACCAAGGGCATCAAGGCGGCCTCCGCAGCGGGCTCCGGCCCCGGCACCACCGCGTAGGCGCCGCGGGGCCCCGCCGGGCATGAACCGCGTCCGCCGGGGCCCCCGCGCGTCCGGGTCTGAGTACGAGGGGCGGGCCGGGCTGAGTACGCCGTCCGATCCGCCGCCGGCGCCCGGCTGGTCGAATGACGGCCATGGTTCCCGACACACCGCACCGCCGCCGCCTGCGGCACGTCACCGCGGCAGGCGCCGCCCTGGCCGTGTCCCTGGCCCCGCTCGCCATCGGCGTACTGCTGGCCAAGGCCATGGCCGCCGACCCGATGACCCCGGTCAACGCGCTGGTCACCAGGGGCGGGCAGGCCGTCCCCCTCTCCCCCGCGCAGTGGTGCGGGTGCGGCGCCCGGGCGCTGCGCGGGTGGCGGGGTCCGCTGAACGGCCGCGGGCGCGCGGCCGCTCCGCTCCGGCGGCGCGCCGGGACGCGGCTCGCCCGGCGTCGCTGACGGGCACCGGCCCGGCCGGTCCCGGCGGGCGGAGCGGGACAGGTCAGTCCTCCCGGCGGCAGAGCAGGAACAGTTCGGGTTCCGGCACCGCCGCCCCGTGCGCCGGGGTGAACAGGTCGCCGCGCTCCCACAGGACCGAGAATCCCGCCGCGGCGACCATCTCGGTGAAGGTCTCCGCGTCGAAGCTGGACACCCGCATCTCCTGCCCCATGAAGACGACGGGGAGGTCCTCGACGTCCAGCGGCACCGTCGCGACGGCCAGGACTCCACCGGGCATCAGCAGCCGCCCGAGCTTGCGCAGCAGCCTCGACTGGTCGTCCCGGGACATCTGCAGCAACGAGAAGTAGGCGCACACTGCGTCGAACCCCCGCTCCTCCAGGTCGATTTCGCGAATGTCCGCGCAGACGAACGACGCCCGGGGGACCTGACGGGCCGCCAGCTCCACCATCACCGGCGAGATGTCGACGCCCAGCACGATGTGACCGGCCTCGGCCAGCGTCCACGCGGTCGGCCGGCCCGTGCCGCTGCCGACGTCCAGGACCCGCCCGTGCGCGGGAAGTTCCTCCAGCAGGCGCTGGAGCGAGGCGTGGCGAGCGGGTGAGCCGGCGAACGCCCGCTCGTACTCCGCTCCCAGCGCGTCGAACACTGCGGCGGCCGACCGGCCGTGGTCCTGGTCCATCAATGCGGTCCTCCCGTTGCGACAGCGGCTGCCCATGACCGTGCCATCATCGCCGACGACCGGTCCCGGCACCGCTCCTGACGGGGCATTATGTACGGCCGTGCCGCCGGATGCCCCTCCGCCGGGACGCCGGCGGCTTCTCCCTCCCCCCGCCCCGGCAAGACCGGTTTCCCGGCGGAGCGGGGCGTCGCTGCGCTCGCTCGCCGCCGATCGCGCGCCGCGCACGGAGCCCCGGCGCACACCGCCGGTCGCCTCCGTGACGGGCGGGCGGGGGCCGCTTCCGTCCTGCCCGCCGCCCACCGGCCGGGAGCCCTTTTCGGACATCTTCCGTTCACCCCTCCTTCTCTTCGAAGACTCCTGGAATCAACACGTGATTCTCATGGGCTCCTCATGCGCCGTTGGTTGCGTGTCCGAGGCCGGTCGGTCCGCAGGAGATGAGCGAGGAGGCGCATGGTGTTCCTGACGAAGGCAGCCGCGGCGCGCGTGGCCCGGGGAGAAGAGGCCCGGGCAGCCGATGGCGGGGGCCGGGAGGGCGAGGAGCCGTTGCATGTGGCCAGTCGGCTGCACGCGTTCAACCGGTTCGAGCTGAAGTACCTGGTCCCGGTCGAACAAGCGGCCGACATCCGCGACGAGTTGGCCGAGCGGATGGACCGCGACCCGCACAGCCCGGTCGGCGGCTACGGCGTGTGGAGCCTGTACTACGACACTCCTCGGCTCCGGTTCTACTGGGAGAAGATCGAGGGCCTGAAGTTCCGTCGCAAGCTGCGCATCCGGCACTACGGCAGCCCCGACGGGGTCACCGACGACTCGCCGGTCTGCGTGGAGATCAAGCAGCGCGTCAACCGCGTCACGCAGAAGCGCCGCATCACTCTTCCCTACGGCGTGGCGCGGCGGTTGTGCGACGAGCGGGAGATGGTGGACCACTCCGCGAAGGAGAGCGCCTTCGTCCAGGAGGTCCTCGAACTGGTCGTACGGCTCGACCTGCGGCCCACCGTCATCACCGGCTATCAGCGCGAGGCGCTGGTCGGGCGGGACGCGGACACCGGCCTCCGGGTCACCTTCGACCGCCGCGTCCGCGGCCGGGACCGGGACTTCCACTTCGGCGTCGAGACGCCGGAGAACCGGTTCACGCTCCCGCCGCACCTCTCCGTGATGGAGATCAAGGTGAACGAGCGCACCCCGCACTGGATCACCGACCTGGCCGCGCGGCGCGACCTCAACCTCGTACGGATCTCGAAGTACGTGCAGTCCGTCGAGGCGTTCGGCATGGCGCCGCGTTCGGTCTTCCACATCGCCGAGGCGGACTGTCCGCCGCGCACCACCCCCATTGAAGAGCAGCCGCCACAGGAGCGGCCGACGCGGCCCGCCGCGTCGTTGAAGGCAGGAGCACAGTGAACTTCGATCTCGATCTGCAGGAACTCAGCGGCACGTTCAGCGTGGCCGACGTCGTGGCGGCGATGGCGTTGTCGTTCATCCTGTCCACACTGATCGGCTATGTGTACCGGTACACGCACCGCAACGTCTCCTACAGCCAGTCCTACGTGCAGACCCTGGTCATTGTGGGCATGATCGTCGCCCTGATCATGCTGGTCGTCGGCTCGAATCTGGCCCGCGCGTTCTCCCTGGTCGGCGCCTTGTCCGTGGTCCGCTTCCGCAACGCGGTCAAGGAGACCCGGGACGTCGGCTTCATCTTCCTGGCCATGGCGATCGGCATGGCGTGCGGCGCCCGGTTCTACACGCTGGCCGCGGTCGGCGCCGTCGTGATCTGCGCCGTCGTCCTGGCGATGTTCAAGTTCGACTGGTTCGCTCTGAACGTGCAGCGGCAGGTCGTCAAGGTCCAGGTACCGGCCGGCGACGACTACACGCCGCAGATCCGTGACGTGCTGATCAAGTACACGAGCGAGTTCGAACTGGTCAGCACGGAGACGATCCGCGGCGGGGCGCTCAACGAGGTCTTCTACACGGTGCGGTTGAAGAAGGGGGCCGAGCCCGGCGACCTGGTCACGGCCCTGCAGGAGCGTACGTCCGGCCAGCGGGTCACCGTGCTGACCGGTTACGACACGACGGACCTGTGATGAGCGGCGGGACCACCGCGCGGCGCGGGCGACGGCTGCGGGACCGGGTGCCCGTCCGGCTGCGTCACCACTGGAAGCCGGCCGGGGCGCTGGGCGTCGGGCTCGCCGCGATGGTCGCCTTCCTCGGCGACGTGCGGGTCTCCCCGTACGTGACGTCGTCCTCACGGGTCGAGGCGGACGCCATCACCGACGACGTCGGGGGGACGGTGGACCTGTACGACGCCTCGGTGCCGCACTCGATCCGGCTCACCTACCAGCAGACCGACTTCGACAAGATGATGAAGGAGTTCAAGAAGGACGGCACCAAGGACTACATCGAGGCCGATCTCGTCATCGACGGCGTCCGCCTCGACTCCGTCGGGATCCGTCTCAAGGGGAACTCCACGCTGTCGTCCCTGCGCGGCGGAAAGGGCATGCCCGGTGGCGACCGGCGCTTCCCCGACGCCGCGCAGGGCGCTCCGCCCGGCGCCCCCGGCGCGGCCGGAGGCCGGGACCGCCAGGACCGGAAGGCGGGCGGCGGTCCGGGCGGTCCCGGGGGGATGGGCGGTCCTGGCGGGATGGTGCAGTACGACCTCTCCGCGGACAAGCCCGAGGAACTGCCCTGGCTCGTCAAGATCGACGAGTACGTCGAGGGCCGCGCCTACCAGGGCGAGCGGGAGATCTCGCTGCGCCCCGGCGGCAACGGCCAGGCGCCGCTCAACGAGGCGCTCTCGCTGGCCCTGACCAAGGCCGGCGGCCAGAAGGCCGAGCGGTACGGCTTCACCGAGCTGAAGGTGAACAACCGGCCCACCGCCACCCGCCTCATGGTCGAGGCGCCCGACACCGACTACGCCGATGACGTCGCCGACGGCAACGGGGTGCTCTACAAGGCGAGGGCGAGCGGCAGCTTCGAGTACCGAGGCGACGACCCGACCGAGTACGAGAGGTCCTTCAAGCAGCTCAACAAGAAGGGCAGCCAGGACCTCGAACCGGTGATGAAACTCATCCGATGGGCCAACAGCGCCTCGGACGAGGAATTCGCCCGCGACCTCGGCAAGTACGTCGACGTCGACTCCTTCGCCGCCTATCTCGCCGCCCAGAACCTGCTGCTGAACTTCGACGACATGTCCGGACCGGGCAAGAACTACCTGCTCAGGTACGACCTGGACACCAAGAAGTTCTCCGTCCTGGGCTGGGACTACAACCTGGCCTTCAGCGGGGACGCGACAGCCGGTCCCGACGACTCGATCGGCATGGGCGGCCTGCCCGGAGCCGCAGCCGGCGGGAAGGACGACGGCGCCGCCGGGGAGAAGGGCGACGCGCGGCAGCCGCCCGCGGGCGGCGCCGCTCCCTCCGGCGCGCCCGCAAACCGGCCCGAGGCGAAGCCGAGCGGCATGCCCGAAGGCATGCCCGAAGGCATGCCCGAAGGGATGCCGCCGGGGATGCCGGACGGCGCGCCCGGCGGCACGGCCGACGGCGGCCCGGACGGCGGTCCCGGACAGCCGATGCCCGGTCGGGACGGCGGTGCGGACCCGAAGGGCGGCAGGGGCGGCTTCATGCAGCACGTCCTCAAGACCAAGTTCCTGGAGTCCGATGCCTTCGACGGCGTCTACAAGAAGGCCTACCGGGAGCTCTACCAGAAGTTCTACGGCTCCGGCACGGCGGCGGAGGCGCTCGGAGCCATCGCGGAGCAGGCCAGGTCCGCGGGCGCCGGCTCCAAGGCGCTGGACACCGCCGTGGCCGAGCTCCAGAAGACCGTCACCGACCGCGCCACGGCCCTGGCCGCGAACAAGGCGGTGACCGGCTGACAGTTCCGGCGTCCCGGACGCCTCGCCCCGAGGGGGCCGCCCGGGACGCCGGAACATCTCCATGCGAGACCGGCTCACGCTCGCGCGTACGGTGTCTCCGCCCGCCGTCGCGCCGCACGACCAGGACCGCCGTGTCGCGGCTCCACCGCCCGTAACTCGAGGTGCAAGAACGTGATGGACAAGCACACCCCTGCGCGCACGCCCGCCGCCGGCCACACCGTCCTGGTCGTGGAGGACGACGCCAGCATCCGCACCCTGCTCACCTCCGCCCTCACCGCGGCCGGCTACGCGGTGGCGAGCGCGTCCAGCGGGCAGGAGGCCATGTTCGAGGCCGGAAGCCGCCGCCCCAGTCTGATCGTCCTCGATGTGATGCTGCCCGACACCGACGGCTTCCGGCTCACCCGCGACCTGCGCGCCCAGGGCGTCTACACGCCGGTGCTCTTCCTCACCGCCCGGACCGATGTCGAGGACCGCATCATCGGCCTGAGCTCCGGCGGCGACGACTACGTCACCAAGCCCTTCCACGTCCAGGAGGTGCTGCTGCGCATACGCGCCATCCTGCGCCGCTGCGGAGCGCCCGCCTCCGCCACCGGCGCCCGTCCGCCGCTGCGCTACGCCGACCTCACCCTGGACGACAGCACCCACGAAGTGCGGCGCGCGGGCCGCCCGCTGAAGCTGTCGCCGACCGAGTTCCGGCTCCTGGCCTGTCTGCTGGCCAGGCCCGAACACGTTCTGGAGAAGCCGGAGATCCTCCAGCAGGTCTGGCGATACGACTTCTCCGGCGACACCCGCATCGTCGACACCTACGTCAAGAACCTGCGCCGCAAGATCGACCGCGACGGGCCGTCGCTGATCCACACGGTGCGCGGGGTCGGCTACTGCCTGCGGCTGGCGCGCGACGAGACCGGCACGGCTAAGCGATGAGGCGGCCCCGCCTCCCGCGCCCGCGCTCCCTGCGCGGGCGCCTCGTCCTGATCGCCGGACTGCTGGCGACCGGCGCCGTCCTCCTGTGCCAGCTCGCCGGCCTCGCCGTGCTGCGGGGCTGGCTCACCGACCAGGTCGACGAACGGCTCTCCCACTTCCGCCCGCCGGACCGCGTCTACCGGGACCTCGCCGAGGGCTCGCTGCGGCCACCGGGCTCGGACGACGCGCTGCCCTCGGACTACCGCGTCTTCTTCTACGACGCGAACGGACGCCTGCTGCCCACCTCGCTGGGCAGCGGAGACGGATCCGGACCCCGACTCCCCCGGCACGCGGCCGACTTGAACCTGGCCGCCGGACAGCTGAGCACCGTCCCGGCCGAAGGCGACGCCTCCTGGTCGGGGTGGCGGGTGATCTCCTACCCCGGGCCGGACCGGATGCGCGCCGTCGTCGCACTGCCGCTGGACACGGTGGACGGCGCCACGGCCAAACTCCTGTGGCTCAGTCTCGGCCTCGGCGTCGCCGTCGCCGTCGGGGTGGTCGTCCTGGGCAACGGTGCGGTCCGCCTGGGGCTGCGCCCGCTGACCCGCGTCGAGCGCACCGCCCAGCGCATCACCGAGGGCGCCCTGGAGCTCAACGTCCCCGTGACGGACCCGGACACCGAGGTCGGCCGCCTCGGTCTGGCCCTCAACACCATGCTCGACCGCCTGCGCACCGCGTTGCACCGCACCGAGACCTCCGAACAGCAGCTGCGGCGCTTCCTCGCGGACGCCGGCCACGAACTGCGCACCCCGCTCACCGCCGTCCAGGGCTTCGCCGAACTCCTCCTCGACGAACCCGACATGGCGGCCGGCCGACGCCGCGAGGCGCACACCCTGATCGTCCACAACGCCGACCGCATGAGCCGTCTCGTCGACGACCTGTTCCTCCTCGCCAAGCTCGGCGACAGCGACACACCGGCCGTGCACCGCGAACCCGTCGACCTCCTCTCCCTGGCGGCCGACGCGATCGCCACCACCGCGATACGCCACCCGCACCACGACATCGGCCTGGAGCCGCTCGCCGCCCGCTCCGCCGGTCCCGAACACGACCTCGACGTCATCGAGGCGCCCGGCGACCCGCATCAACTCGCCCAGGTCCTGGGCAACCTGCTGTCCAACGCCTGCGTCCACACGCCCGCGGGAACCCGCGTCCACGTCCGGATCGGCGCGAGCCGGACTCCCGTGTCGCAGGGCCCCGGCAGCGGCCCGCAGCCGCCGCCCGACGCACCCGTCAGCGTCATCGAGGTCGCCGACGACGGCCCCGGCATCGAGCCCGCGGAAGCCGCCCGCGTCTTCGACCGCTTCTATCGCGCCACCCCGCTCGGCCGGCCCGCCGAGGCCGGCTCCGAACCCGGCGCCGGCCTCGGGCTCGCCATCGCCGCCGCCATCGCCGGCGCCCACGGCGGGCGTCTCGAACTGGACAACCGCCCCGGTGAAGGCTGCACCTTCCGCCTGCTGCTGCCCGACTCGGCCCCCGCCCCGGAGGACGGCGCCGGCACCGACGAGGCTCTCCGTGATCCGGTCCGGACGTGACCGCACCGGAACCGAGCCGCCGCACCGCGAAGGGCGATGATCCCGGAAATCGCGCTCGCCGGCGCCTTCGCCGCCGTGTGAGACGGCCGCCTCCGCCTCACACGGACGGCCGCCTCCGCCTCCCCGTCGACTCCGTCGCCGCGCTCGTGCCGCGCGCGGAGATCGAGGGCGAGATGGGCGACTCGCACGCGGGTCTCCGGGCCGTCCGATGAGCCAGGCCCTGCGGAAGATCACCGGTGCGCTCGACCAGTCCAGGACCACGGCGGTCTTCATCGACCAGCTGCGCGAGAAGATCGGCGTGATGTTCGGATCGCCGGAGATCGCGACCGGTGGCCGGGCCCTCACGTTCCACGCGTCGGTGCGCCTCGACATCCGCAGGATCGAGACGCTGAAGGACGGACCCGAGAATGGCCGAGGGCCGGTTTCGGATTGCTCCGAAACCGGCCCTGACCTGCGACTGTCTCCAGTCGGGACGACAGGATTTGAACCTGCGACCCCTTGACCCCCAGTCAAGTGCGCTACCAAGCTGCGCCACGTCCCGATGCCCGCCTGACCTGGGTTTTTCCCTGGCCGAACGCGCATGAGAACAATACCGCACTCGGGCGGGTGGTCACGAACGCCTTTCCCGCTTGACCTCAACCGAGCTTGATGTTCAACGCTGGACGCATGACGAGGACGACTGGCACGAGGACCGCCGACTACGGCGACATGGACCGGCTGATGAGCCTGATGACGGGGGACGAGAAGCACGGCCCGGCCGCGACCTCCACCCTGGACGCGCTGTGGGTGCTCTACGACGGAGTGCTACGGGTGACGCCCGCGACGGCCGACGCGCCCGACCGCGACCGCTTCCTGCTCTCCAAGGGGCACGGGCCGATGGCGTACTACGCCGTCCTGGCCGCGCACGGCTTCTTCGACGAGGAGCTGCTGCCCGGGTTCGGGACCTACGACTCGCCGCTCGGACACCATCCGGACCGGACGCTGGTGCCGGGGGTGGAGATCGGCAGCGGCTCGCTGGGACACGGCCTGCCGCTGGCCGTGGGGACCGCGCTCGGACTGCGGGCGCGGGGGCTGACCGAGCCCCGGGTGTGGGTCCTGATCGGGGACGCCGAGCTGGACGAGGGCAGCAATCACGAGGCGATCGCGTACGCGGGTCCGGCCGGGCTGGAGCGGTTGCACACCGTGGTGATCGACAACGCGTCGGCGTCGCACGCGCGGCCCGGCGGGATCGCCGCCCGGTTCGAGGCGGCCGGCTGGTCGGTCGCCTCCGTCGACGGGCGCGACCACCGGGCCATGCGCGAGGCGTTCACCGCGCCGCACCCGGGACGGCCGCGCGCGGTGGTCGCGCACGTCGCTCCCAAGGACTGACCGGCCGCGCGGAGCCGACGAGGACGCCGCAGAACGAACGAAAGAAGGACTTTCACATGGACACGATGCGTGACCGGTTCATCTCGACCGTGTCGCAGATGCTGGACGAGGACCCCCGCCTCGCGCTCGTCCTGGCGGAGATCAGCCGGGACGGATTCGCGCCGGCCGAGCGGGCCCATCCGGACCGGGTCGTCAACGTGGGGATCAGGGAGCAGCTGCTGATCGGCACCGGGGCCGGGATGGCGCTCGCGGGCCTGCGGCCGATCGTGCACACCTTCGCCAGCTTCCTGGTGGAGCGCCCGTTCGAGCAGGTCAAACTGGACTTCGGCCATCAGGGAGTGGGCGGGGTGCTGGTGAGCGCCGGGGCTTCGTACGACTGGCCGGCCGGTGGCTTCACCCATATGGCGCCGGGCGATGTCGCCCTCATGGACACCCTCGACGGCTGGACGATCCAGGTCCCGGGCCACCCGGACGAGGCGGAGGCGCTCCTCCGGCAGGCGGCGGCCGGGGACGACCGGGTGTACGTGCGGCTGTCGCTCCAGTCGAACGACCGGGCGCGGCCGGTCGGCACGGGTACCGGTCTCACGGCCGTGCGGGAGGGCGCGACCGGGGTCGTGATCGCGGTCGGGCCGATGCTCGACAACGTGCTCGCGGCGACCGAGGGCCTCGACGTGACCGTGCTGTACGCGACGACGGTGCGCCCGTTCGACGGGGCAGGGCTGCGGCGGGCGGTCGGGGCCGGCCGGGCCGCCGACGTGGTGGTCGTGGAGCCGTATCTGGCGGGGACGTCCACGGCGGCGGTCAACGACGCGCTCGCCGAGGTGCCGCACCGGGTGCTGGGGCTGGGCGTGGGGCGGGCCGAGCTGCGCAAGTACGGGGAGATGGACGAACACCTGGCCGCGCACGGTCTCGACGCGCGGGGGCTGCGGGAGCGGATCGGCGCGTTCCTGCACCGGTGAGGCGGGGCGGGGCCGCCGGTGGCGCGGGCACGGCCCCGTCCGGGAACGGGAGCGGGGGCCGCCGGCCGGGCGGACCGGCGGCCTCCGTGCCCCGTTCCCGTCCCGCCGCCCCGTGGACGGCGGGCGCCGGGCGGCGGGACGGGTGTCACGGGTGGATCAGCACCTGGGACAGGGCCACCCGGCCCGTGCCGGAGGCCACGACGCGTACCGTGCGGGTCTTGCTGTCCAGGTCCAGGACGGTCGGGCGCAGTGCCTTCCCGTCGACGTGGACGGTCGTGTCGTCGGTGACGACGTCGAAGTCGCCCGTGGTGGCGGAGGCGTCGTTCCAGATCTCGATGCGCCGGATGTGCTTCCTGGCGCCGAGGTCTGCCTGCCACCAGGCGCCCGCCTCGGAGAGGGTGCGGGTGTCGGTGGTGGTGTCGCCGTCCAGGGCCAGCGCCGCGGTGGCGGCTCCCTCGGTGGAGGACTGGGTCGCCGTCCCGGTGCGGGCCAGGTCGGTGCGGAGCGGCTCGACCGGGCCGCCGCGGGCCCCCGCCCGGGCGGCGACGGCGAGCGCCTCGGCCGGGAGTCGGTCCAGTCCGGTGAGGTTGCCGGTCATGACGGAGCCCTCGCCGCCGAGCGCGGGTGCGGCGGTGTCGGTCCAGTTGCCCCGGACGGTGTTGTGCACTCCGTAGTCGGCCCAGTTGGAGACCCACTTGTAGCCGACGCGGGTGACGACGTTGTGCTCGACGAGGATGTGCGAGGACTGCTCGTCGAGGTAGACGCCGTTGCCGTCGCGTTCGGTGTTGCCGAAGGCGGAGCGGTTGATGTAGTTGCCGGAGATCACCGTGCCCGGCTGCGCGCCCTGGGTGTAGATCGCTCCGCCGTCGTGCTGGGCCTTGTCGGTCTCCATGACGTCGGTGATGCGGTTGTCGGTCACCCTGTTGTCGCGCAGGACCGACTTCCGCGCCTCGGGCTGGTTCCAGCCCCAGCCGACGGAGATGCCGGAGTACGGGAGGTGGTCCAGGCTGTTGTGGTCGACGGTCAGCCCGGCCTCGTAGCCGGCCCAGATGCCCACGGAGTCGGTGTACTCGACGCCGGTGCGGGTGATGGTGTTGTACGCGACGGTGTTGCGTTCGCCCGCGAGGGCCCGGACGGGCATCGGCTCGGTGTCGCCGACGTACACCGCGCCGGAGGAGAGGTCGGTGAAGGAGGAGCGGGTCAGGGAGCTGTCCTTGGTTCCCGCCTCCAGGATCGCTCCCGCACCGCCGAGCCGGCCGAAGCGGGCGTCGTCGATGTGGACGCGCCGGCCGCCGCGGACGGTGACGGCGGCGGCCGGCTTGGTGTAGAAGCGGCCCGCGTGGTCGACCGGGCCGGTGGCGCCGGTGAGGGTGAGACCGGCCTGGGTTCCCGCGTAGCCCTCGTCGGTGCCGGGCCGGCGGTACGCCGCGTACGCGAAGCCGATCCCGCCGACGGTGATGTCGTGGGCGCCGTCGATGACGAGCAGTCGCTCGGTGTGCGGGGCGACGGTCCGGGCGCGGCGCATGTCCTCGCCCGGACGCGGCAGGTAGGTGACCGTGCGGGCCTTCGAGTCCCAGACGAACTCGCCCGGTTCGTCGAGGAGTTCGCGGGCGTTCTCGAAGAACGCGACGCCGTTGTAGCGGGCGGAGTCGACGGTGGTGGTGTCCCAGGAGGGGCCGGTGCGGTCGGTTCCGCTGGACGCGTTGGTCCAGCAGGGCCGGGCGAAGGACAGGGCGTCGCCGTCGACCGCGGTGATCCGGCAGTGGTAGTCGCGCCAGCGGATCCGGATGACGGCCTCGGCGTCGGTGGGGCGCCGCCAGTCGGCGATCCCGGTGGCGGTGGCGCCGGTCATGCCGGCGGCGGTGGCGTCGCAGACGCTCGCCGGGCAGGCCGCGCCGCGGGCCCGGACTGCGCGTTCGCCGTCGACGAAGAGCTGCCGGGGCGTGACTCCGGCGGGGACGTCGGCGGTCCAGGCGCCGTCGGCGCCCGGCCGCCAGCCGGTGATGTCCCGGCCGCCGGAGAGGACCGGGCGGGCGCCGGGCGCCGCGGTCCAGGTGATGGTGTGGCCGTTCTTCCCGGAGTCGGCGGCGCCGAGCCGGAGGGGCTGGTCGAGCCGGTACGTTCCGTCCTTCAGCAGGACGCGGACGTCGCGCCGGGTCTCGGCGCGGGCCCGGTCGCGGGCGCCCTGGAGGGTGCAGGGGCGGGCGGCCGTGCAGGCGGCGCCGTGTCCGCCGGGGGCCGCGTACAGGGTGCGTGCGGGCTCCGGTGCGGCCAGCGCCGTGGGCGCGGCGAGGAGGGCGGTCAGCAGGGCGGCGGTGACGGTGGCGGCGGTTCCTCGGACGACGTGCGGGAGACGGCGTGTCACACGGATGCCTTCCAGTCGGGGCGGCCGGGCATGGGCGGGTTCACGGCTCCGAAGAGCCAGTCGCGCAGGAACGGGTCGAGGGACCGGTCGCCGGTGACGTCGACGGTGTGCCGGATGAAGTCCTCGCTGGTGTACGTGGAGTCCTTGAAGCGGCGCACCCACTCGCGCATGACCCGTTCGAAGTTCCGCTGCCCGGTGCGCAGCCGGAGCGCGTACAGGACCAGCGCGCCGCCGTCGTAGATGTTCATGCCGCCGAGCGCCCCGGGGAGTCCGGGCGGGCCGTCGGCGGCGCGGACGGCGTCGAGCTTGCCGTATGTGGTCCGCATCTTGTCGTCGAGGACCGACCAGCCGCGTTCCTCGGCGTACAGGCCCGCGTAGTAGACGGCGGGGCCCTCGTTGAGCCAGGCCTGCTGCCAGTCGTGCGGGGTGACGGAGTCGCCGAACCACTGGTGGACGAGTTCGTGGACCATGGTGGTCTCGTAGCCCGGCCGCCCCTGGGCGTCGGGTTTGAACCAGTTGGTGGAGAACAGGGAGAGGGTCTGGTTCTCCAGGGCGTCGGTGTAGCCGTCGTAGATGTGGACGCCGTAGACGGAGAACGGGTAGCGGCCGAACTTCGCCTCCAGCCAGGCGAGATGGTCGGGGGTGCGGGCCACGATCGGCGCGTAGGCGTCCTCCTGGCCCTGCGGGACGATGTGGCGCAGGGGCAGTCCGCGGTGGCTGGTGCCGTACAGGTAGGAGCCCTTGACGACGGCGATGCCGATGAGTTCGGTGGCCATCCGCTCGCGCAGGGCGAAGTGCCAGACGGTGGAGCCGTCGGCGCGCGGTGTCCGGCGGAGGAGTTCGCCGTTGGCGGTGGCGACGTAGCCCGGCGGGGCGCTGATGTGGAAGGTCCAGGTGGCCTTGTCGGACGGGGTGTCGTTGCAGGGCAGGAAGGTGTCGGCGCGGGAGGACTGGGCGGCGGAGGCGAACCCGCCGTCGCTGCCGAACTTCCAGCCGGACAGGCCGAGCCGGGGGTCCTTGCCGTTGCCCCGGTAGTGGATCTCGGTGGTGAACGCCTGGCCGCGGTGGAGGGGGCGGGCGGGGGTGACGGTGAGTTCCTGGCCGCTGCGGCCGGGCGACAGCTCCCCGCGGGCGGGGCGGCCGGCGACGGTCACGGAGTCGATGGTGTGTCCGTCGGTGTCCAGGTTGAACGCGGAGAGGTCCTGGGTGGCCTTGGCGTGGATCTTCACGACGGCGGTGAAGTCGTAGGTCACCGGGGTGAAGTCGAAGGTGAGGTCGTAGTGGGTGACCTGGTAGCCGCCGTTGCCGAGGGTCGGGAACAGCGGGTCGCCGACGCCGTCCGAGCCGGGCTTCGGGTCGAAGCCGTGCGCGCGGGCGGCGGCGGGCGAGCCGAGGGCGGGGACGGCGGCCGCGGCCGCGACCGCCGCGCCGCCGAACCGGAGAAGTGCGCGTCGCGTCGTCACTTCTTCCCCTTCTGGACGGCTTCCTCGAACTCGCCGCGGGCCTTCTCGCCGCCCTTGGCCAGGTAGTCCTTGATGAGCTGGTCGTAGGCGGACATGGGCTTGCGGCCGGCGATGATGTCCTTGAGCGCGTCCTGCTTGAGCGTGTAGAGGCTGCCGGTGCCCTTCGAGTCCCAGGTGGGTGACGAGTACTGGAGTGTGGGGTCGGGCACCATCATCGGGATCATCTTCGTGAACGCGTCGTGGACGTGCCGGACGCCCTGCTCCGAGTCGGCGCTGAAGATCGCGGGAACCGCCGAGGCCATGAACTTCCAGGGCACGGTGATGTCCTGGGTGCCCTGCTTGGTGAGCGCGGGGTTGCCCTTGGCGTCGCGGGTGAAGTCGGTGCCCTCGACGCCGTAGTTGATGAGTGTGTACTCCTGGCTGCCGAACGGGGAGGCGGCGAAGTCGGCCAGGGCGAGGATCTGCTCGACGCGTTCCCCGGACGCCTTCTTGACGTGGGTGTTCTCCAGCTTGACGTTGTCCATCCAGGCGACGGCGTCCTTGCCGACCGGAACGAACGGGCGCGGGTCGTACGTCTTGTCGATGGCCTTCATGGCGGCGACGTAGCCGACGCCGGGCGCCAGGTAGGTGGGCATGCCGTCGTAGACGTAGGCGCCCTTGCCGTTCTTGAACATGTCCGTGTACTGGGCCTTCTGCGCCCCGGACATCTGGAGGGTGCCCGGGTAGTAGCAGCCCTCCTTGTACAGCAGCCGGGCGGTCTCGACGGCCTTGCGGTACTCCGGCGTCTCCAGGTCGAGGGTGAACTTGCCGGTCTTCTCGTCCAGCCGCCAGGCCGAGGGCGCGCCGGCGGACATGGCGAGCATGGTGGTGGCGCCCGCGATGATGGCGTACTGGTCCTTCTTCGGCCGGGTGAGTTCCTTGCAGAGCTCGACGAACCGGTCGAGGCCGGTGATCTGGTCGAGGCTGGTGACGCCGGCCTCGGCGAACAGGTCGTGGCGGTAGAAGCCGGCGCCGCCGGTGCCGGTGCGGGCGATCGGGATGCCGTAGAGCTTCCCGCCGAAGATCGCGGACTGCCAGGCGGCCTTCGGGATGGCGGCGAGGTTCGGGTAGTCCTTGACCTTGTCCCCGGCGAGGTGCGGGGTGAGGTCGGCGCAGGTGGCCTGGAGGAAGGCGGCCTTGTTGTCGACGCCGCCGCTCTCCGGGTACATGAAGAGGTCGGGCAGGCTGTCGCTGGCGACCATGGTGGAGAACTTGGTGCCGTAGTCGTCGGCGGGGACGGCGGTGATGTCCACCCGGCCGCCGAGCAGCTTCTCGATCGCCTGCCAGGCGGCGTTCTTGCCGCGGGCGGGCGGCGGCGGGGAGAAGGTCTCCATCGTCGCGCTGATCGGCTCCGCGCCCTTGAGCGGGGCGCCCTTCGTGGCGCGCAGCGGCTTGGCCGGGTAGCGGAAGAAGCCCTGCGGGACGCCGGCGGCGGTGCCCTGGAGGTCGGGCGCGAGGCCGATGTTGCGGACGGCGGTGTCGGGGAGCAGCGAGGCGCTCTTGGCCTCGGCCTTCGCGGTCGTTCCGCCGTCGCCGCAGGCGGCGAGCAGCGGGGCGGCGGCCAGTCCGAGGCCGACGCCGGCGCCCATGCGGAAGAGCGTTCTGCGGTTGATGGGGGTGGAGCTCGGCACCTGGATCTCCTTGGGAGAGGGGAGGGAGGAAGTGGGGGGCGGCGGCTTCGCCGAGAGGCGGTCGGGTGGCCCCGGACCGGGCGGCCGTGCGCCGGCGGCGGGTCGCCCGGCGCCTCTCAGCCCTTGATGGCGCCGGTGAGGACGCCCTTGGTGAAGTAGCGCTGGAGGAACGGGTAGACGCAGAGGATCGGTACGACGGCGATCACCAGCACCGCCATCTGCACGGCCTGCTGCGGGGCGAGGACCTCGCCGGCCGAGGCCGCGTTCAGGCTCTGGCCCTGGAGGACGTAGGTGCGCAGCACCATCGGCAGCGGCCACTTGTCGGAGTCGTTGAGGTACAGGAGCGCGTTGAAGAAGGCGTTCCAGTACGTCACCGCGTAGAAGAGGCTGATCACGGCGAGGACGGCCTTGGACAGCGGCAGGACGATCCGCACCAGGATGCGGAAGTCGCCGGCGCCGTCGACCTTGGCGGCGTCGTACAGCTCCTCCGGCAGGTTCATGAAGAAGGACCGCAGGACCACCAGGTTGAAGGCGCTGACCAGGGTGGGCATGACGAGGGCCGCATAGGTGTCGTACAGGCCGAGCCCCTTGACGAGCAGGAAGTTCGGGATGATGCCCGCGTTGAAGAGCATCGTGAACAGGGCCGTCATCAGGATGAAGCGGGAGCCGGTGACGTCGCGCCGGGAGAGCCCGTACGCCATGCCGACGGTGACCAGCAGGCTGGCGAGGGTGCCGAGGACGGTGATGCCGACGGAGACGACCAGGGCCCGGGTGACGACTCCGCCGGTGAAGATGGTGCGGTAGGCGTCCAGGGTGGGGTGGTCGGGCCACAGCACCAGGCCGGAGCTCTTGATGATGTCGGTCTGCGAGGCGAAGCTCGTGCCGATGACGCCGACCAGCGGGTAGGCGACGGCGAGGACGACCACGACCACGGCGACGGCCTTGGCGGCCTGTCCGAGGCGGGTCGGCCGTTCCATCCACGGGGGCCGGCCCTCGGACGTACGGGCGGTGGCGGCCGGGGGCCGCGGTGTGGCGGGGCGCGTCGTGGCGCGCGTCTTCTCAGCGGTCAGCACCGCGGTACACCCCTTCGTGGCCGAGCCGGTGGGCGAACTTGTTCGCGCCGAGGACGAGTGCGGTGCCGATGACCGCCTTGACGAGTCCGACGGCGGCGGCGACGCCCCAGTCGTTGTCCTTGATGCCGTGGTAGTAGACGTAGGTGTCGAGCACCTCGCCCGCGTCGGGGCCGACCGCGTCGCGCTGGAGCAGGATCTGCTCGAAGCCGACGGAGAGGATCTGCCCGAGGTTGAGGATGAGCAGCAGGATCAGCACCGGGGCGATGCCCGGGAGGGTCACGTGCCACAGGCGGCGGGTCCGGCCCGCGCCGTCGATCGCGGCGGCCTCGTACTGCTGTTTGTCGATGTTGAGCAGCGCGGCGAGGATGATGATCGTGCCCCAGCCGGCGTCCTTCCAGGCCACCTGGAGGGTCAGCAGCCAGGGGAAGGCGTCGGGGTCGCTCATCATGTCGTAGCGGGGCAGTCCCAGTCCGTCGAGCACGTCGGGCAGGAGTCCGGCGCCGCCCAGGATCTGCTGGAAGATCGAGACGATGATGACCCAGCCGATGAAGTGCGGCAGATAGACGACGCTCTGCACGAACCGCCGGATGCGGTCGCTGGCGATGCTGTTGAGCAGCAGGGCCAGGGCGACCGGGATCGGGAAGAAGAACACCAGCTGGACGAGGGCGATCTCCAGGGTGTTGAACGTGGCGGACCAGAAGGCCGGTTCGCCGAACGCAGCGGTGAAGTTGGCGAAGCCCACCCAGACGCTGTGCATGTAGCCGAGGTACGGCTGGTAGTCCTGGAACGCCACCACGTAGCCCAGCAGCGGCACGTAGTGGAAGACGACGAAGTACAGCAGACCGGGCAGGGTCAGCAGCAGCATGACCCGGTCGCGCTTGAGCCGCTGGCGGAGCGTCAGCCGGTGGCGCGCGACGACGGGCCGGCCGGTGGGCGGCGGGGGCGTCTCGGCCTCGGGCCGCTTCTCCCGCGGCAAGGGGGGTGCAGTTTCAGCCATGGGGGCGTCCTGTTCGGCTGGGTGGCGCATGGTCGGCCTTCTGGGGCGGCAAGTTAGTAAGCGGTTAACCCAAGCGTCAAGAGACCGGCCGAAAGTCGTCCAGCCCATGAAGCGTCGATCGCAGGAATCCGTAGTGACGAATCCACACATTCGCCTGCTGTCAGGACACTTCACCGGGCGGAGAGCTTGACGGTCAGCCACCACGCTCCTTAGCGTTCCGGTCAACCCATAGAACACGATTACTATCCGGAGGCAGGGTGCGAACCACCGAAGAGGCACCGGCTCATTCCGGTGGCGGGGCCGGAGCGCCGCCCGCGCGGCGACCCCGCACGGTCCTGGCCATGAGCCCCGGGCTCCTCGACGACGTCTTCCCGCCGCCGGTGCGGGCCCGGCTGGAGGAGACCGCCGATCTCCTCCGGCCCCAGGTGATCGGGGATTTCGACTCGCCGGAGGCCGCCGAGGCGCTGGGCGCCGCGGAGGTCCTGCTCACCGGCTGGGGCTGTCCGCCCGTCGACGCCGCCCTGCTGGACCGGGCTCCGGCGCTGCGAGCCGTGATCCACGCGGCCGGCACGGTGAAGACGTTCCTGTCCCCCGTCGCGTTCGACCGGGGGATCCTCGTCTCGTCGGCGGCCTCCGCCAACGCGCTGCCGGTCGCGGAGTTCACCCTGGCGGCGATCATCATGGGCGCCAAACGGGTCTTCCCGCTGGCCGGCCTGTTCCGGACCCGGCGCACCCACCGCACCGGCGCCGACCTCGACCGCCAGCACTGGCTCGGCACGCACGGCCTGACCGTCGGAGTGGTCGGCGCGTCCCGGATCGGCCGCCGGGTCATCGAACTGCTCCGGGTCATCGACGCCGAGGTGCTGCTGTACGACCCCTACGTCGGCGCGGCCGAGGCACAACGGCTCGGCGTCACCCGGACCGACCTGGACACCCTGGTGGCGACCAGCGACGTGGTGACCCTGCACGCGCCCGACACGGCCGAGACCCGGGGCATCGTCGACGCCCGGCGGATCGGCCTGATGCGCCCCGGCACCCTGCTGGTCAACACGGCCCGGGGCCCCCTGGTGGACACCGAGGCGCTCACCGCCGATCTGGTGAGCGGCCGACTGGACGCGGTGCTGGACGTGACCTCGCCGGAGCCGCTGCCGCGCGACCATCCCCTGTGGGACCTGCCGAACGTGTTCCTCACCCCGCATCTGGCGGGGGCCCAGGGCAACGAGGTGGGCCGGCTCGGGGCGCTCGCCGTCGAGGAGCTGGCCCGGTACGCGCGGGGCGCGCCGTTCGACCACCCGGTGCGCCGGGCCGACCTCGGCAGGATCGCGTGAGGCACGTCCCCGCGCGTGCCGGGGCCCGTCGCCGGGGCGGCCTCCGGTGCGGCACGCCCCGGACGCGCCGGGCGGCGAGGGCGCGGCCGGAGGCCGGGGCCGCACGTCGCCCGGGCGGCCCTCCGTCCCGCGACGCGCCGCGCCGGGCGTCGAGGATCCTCCCGCAGAGCCGCGCCCGGCCGCCGCACAGCCCGGCCTCCGGCCGAACGACGCCGGTCCGAGGACAGGCCCTAGGCTCTGCGTCACACCACAGTCACCAGGGGGTGAGCCGGATGCGCCGGCAGAGTTCAGCCGCGGACGGGCAGCGCCGTGCGACGGTCACCGACGTCGCACGACGGGCGGGCGTGTCGACCGCCACCGTCTCCCGCGTGCTCAACCGCAACTACCCGGTCGCCGAGGCGACCCGGGAGCGGGTCGAGGCCGCGATGCGCGAGCTCGGCTATGTCGTCAACGCCCACGCCCGCGCCCTGGCCGGGGTGTCCAACCGCACCGTGGGCATCATCGTCAACGAGCTCATCGACCCGTTCTACGCGTACATCTCGCGCGGTGTGGAGCGGGAGGCGGCGCTGGGCGGGCGGCTGTGCCTGGTGTGCTGCACCCAGGGCGACCCGCAGCGCGAGCTCGCCTTCATCGATCTGATGCACGAACGCAGGGCCGACGCCGTGGTCGTGGTCGGCGGGTCCCTCGCGGACCGCGGCTACACCGCCGAACTGGCCCGCAGGGCGCGGGACCTGGACGCGGGTGGCTCGAAGCTCGTGCTGTGCGGCAGGCCGCCGCTGGGCGAGGGGGTCCCCACCGTCTCGGTGGAGTACGACAACGAGGGCGGCGCCTTCGCCATCACCGACCATCTGCTGATGCAGGGCCACGAACGCATCCTCTACCTGGGCGGGCCGCCCAGGCTCTCCACCACCCGCGACCGGCTGGCCGGCCACCACCGGGCCCTGGAGCTGCGCGGCGTCGCCCCGGACCCGGAGCTGGTCCACGCGGGCGCCTTCAGCCGCGGCTTCGGCTACCGCCGGATGGCCGAACTGCTCCGGGAAGGACCCGACTTCACCGCTGTGTTCGCCGCGAACGACATGGTCGCGGCGGGCGTGGCGCAGGCCCTGGAGGAGGCCGGGGTGCGGGTGCCGGACGACATGTCGCTGGTGGGGTACGACGACATCCCCGTCGCCCAGGAGCTGCGTCCCCGGCTGACCACAGTCCACGTTCCGCTGGAGGAGCTGGGGCGGCAGGCGGTCCGGCTGGCCGTCAGCGGCGGGGACGAGGACGAGTGGCGCGAGCCGGCCACGGGCACCCTGCGGCTGGGCACCCACATCGTGGTACGCGATTCCGTCGCCGCACGACCGCGACGGACCGTCCGGGGGTGACCGGTTACCCCGCGGCCTCCCCCGGTAGGCCATAGAAAACAACAGTAAATTTCCGCCACCCCTTGCGACTCTGTAGCAACCGCTTACATGCTGGCGCCGAGCAGGTTCGTTCCGCACGCCTTCGCCCTTCACCCGTTTCCGCAGGGAGATCTCCGCATGCGCATGCCCTCTGACCCCGCCGGCTCCTCCGCCCGTTCCTCCGCTTCTTCCTTCACCGCGATCTCCGGGCCGGCCGCCCCCTCGGTTCCCTGGTCGCCCGACGGCCTCCGTTCCCGGCGCTCCGTGCTCGCCGCCGCGGTGGGGGCGGGGGCCGGCGCGGCGCTCGCCCTGGGCGCCGGTCCGGCCGTCGCGTCGGCGGCGGCCTCCGCCCCCGGCGGGCACGGCGCCCGGCCGGTCAAGCTGGCGCTGACCGCCCGGCCCGCCGCCGAGGCCGAACGGCTCCGGCTGGGGCAGGCGTTGCGGGGCTCGGAGTTCCAGCCCACCGGCCGCTGCGCCGTGCCGGGAACCCCCGTCTCCCTCACCGTCCAGCCGCACGACGGGGTGCTGCCCACCCTCTGGATCGGCGCCTGGGACTACTACGGAGAGGTCACCGAGCCGCGCTCGTATCCGCTGACCGCCGGCGCCAACACCGTGACGGACCCGCACGGCGGCCCGGTCTATCTGACCCTGACGGGCGACGGCGAGCGGGCCGGCGTGCTGATCCGCTCCGGCACGGTCGCCATGCCGGTCTTCGCGCTCGGCCGCACCACCGAGGCCGACTACCAGCGGCAGCTGGACACGCTCACCGCGTCGCCGTACGTCGAACTGCACGCGCCGCACACCATCATGACGCTCACTCGCGAGGGCGCGCTGCTGTACCGCGACGAGGACCACGCCGCGCTGCTCGCCCTGATGGAGACGATCATCGACTCCCACGCCCGGATCAGCGGTCTCGACGGTTCCCGGCCGGTGCACCGGCGCAAGGCCGGGCCGTACCACTTCACCGAGGTCAGCAAGGTGCCCTCCGGGGTCGGCGCGTACGCGACCCACGGCTACAACGGCTTTCCCCGGGCCTATCTCGACCGGGCGACGACCGTGACCGGGCTGCGCACCCGGGGCTGGGGGCTTTACCACGAACTCGGCCATCTGCACCAGCAGTTCGCCTACAAGCCGGCCGGTCTGACCGAGGTCACGGTCAACATCTACTCGCTGGCCGCGCAGCGCACGCTGAAGCAGCCGTCCAATCTCCTCACCGTCGACCCGAAGACCGGGCTCGACTACTTCCAGTCGGCACGGCAGAAGTTCGGCACGCCGGGGCTGACGTATGAGAAGTCCTTCGGCGCGTACGAGCAGCTCGTCCCGCTGCGTCAGCTGGAGCTGGCCTTCGGCGACGACTTCTGGCCCCGGCTGCACCGGCTGGTGCGCGAGGAGAACCCGCAGTCGCAGTACACCGAGAACGAGAAGCGGTACCGGGCCCTCGCCACCTTCTCCAGCCGGGTCGCGGGCCATGACCTCACGGACTTCTTCGTGCACACCTGGGCGTTCCCGATCGACGCCGTCGGCAGGGCCGAACTCGCGGCGCTGAATCTGCCGGAGCCGCCGGTCGACCCGTCGACGCTGACCGACTGACCACGGCCGACCGGGAGTCACCATGAACCTCAGCAGAAGGACCCTCATCGCGGCGGGCGGCGCCACGGCCGTCGCCGCGCTCACGGCTTCGGCGGGCCCCGCGCTGGCGCGGCCGGCCGCCGCCTCCGCCGCGCCCGCGGCGGCGCCCTCGGACGCGGACTTCGAGGCCCTCCTCCGCCGGGCCGCGACGCTCCTGACCGGCCGCGGCTTCGACCCGCGCGACCCCGACTTCACCGGGGCCGTCGCCGCCCTCGACACCACCGCGAAGGAGCTCTGGAACACCCTGGACCGGGGCGCCGGGCGGGCCGCGCTCTGGCCCGACCTGGTCCCGCAGGACGAGGCGGGCAACTTCGGCCAGAGCTACACCCGGCTGCGCACCCTCGCGACCACGTGGGCGACCGAGGGCACCTCGATGGCCGGCGACCGCGAGGTGGCGGACGCCCTCCTCGCCGCGCTGCGCTTCCTCCACGACACCGCGTACCACCCGGACCGGCGCGAGACCGGCAACTGGTGGTTCTGGGAGATCGGCGCCCCGCGCGCGCTGATGGACTGCTGCGTCGTCCTGCGCGATCTCCTTCCGGCGACGGACCTGGCGGACTATCTGGCGGTCGTCGACCGCTTCTGCCCCGACGCGGACCGCCGCACCAACTCCCCCGCGCTGGCCGAGACCGGCGCGAACCGCACCGACAAGGCGGTGATCGTGGCGCTGCGCGGCCTGCTGGGGCGGGACGCCGCCAAGCTGGTCTCGGCCCGCGACGCGCTCTCCGACGTGCGCGACGGCGGCCGCAACAGCCTCTTCCGGTACGCGACGTCGGGCGACGGGTTCTACGAGGACGGTTCGTTCGTCCAGCACGACGTGGTCGCCTACACCGGTTCCTACGGCGTGGTGCTGCTGGGCGGCGCCGCCTTCCTGCTGGCGCTGCTCGCGGACTCCCCCTGGGCGGTCGCCGACCCGAAGGTGTCGGTGATGTACGAGGCCGTCGAGCGGACCTTCGCCCCGGTGGTCTTCGACGGTCTGATGATGGACGCGGTGCGCGGCCGGGCGGTCTCCCGGGAGCGCGCCGGCGACCACCGCGACGGCGCGACCGCCGTCGGCGCGATCCTGCTGCTCGCGTCCGGCGCCCCCGCAGCGTACGCCGAACGCTGGCGGTCGCTGGTCAAGGGGTGGCTGACCCGCAACCGCACCACCCCGTTCGCGGCCCTGGCGACCGTGCCCCAGCTCGCCCTGGCGAAGGCGGTCCTGAACGACCGTTCCGTCCCGGCCGGGGCGCGCACCACCGGCAGCGCCGTCTTCGCCGACATGGACCGCGTGGTGCACCGCCGCCCCGGCTGGGCCTGCGCGCTGTCGCTCTCGTCGAAGCGGATCTCCGCGTACGAGGCGGGCAACGGCGAGAACCTGCACGGCTGGTACACCGGCGACGGCATGACGTACCTGTACACCGGGGACGACCTGGGGCAGTTCAACGACGGCTTCTGGCCCACCGTCGACCCGTACCGGCTGCCCGGTACCACCGTGGACACCCGCCCGCGGGCCGATCTCGGCACGGGTTCCGGCACCTCCACCTACTGTCCGGGGAACGCCGTCGCGGGCGGGGCGGTGCTGGACGGACGGTACGGAGCCGCCGCGATGGAGCTGTTCGGCGCCCCCGGCACCACGCTGCGGGCCAGGAAGTCCTGGTTCCTGCTCGACGACGCGGTGGTGGCGTTGGGCGCGGGCATCACCGCGGACGACGGGCACGAGGTGGAGACGGTCGTCGAGAACCGCAACCTCGGCGCCCGCGGCCGGCACCGGTTGCTGGTCGACGGCGTCCCCCGGCCGGCGGAGCAGGGCTGGTCCCACTCCTTCGCGGGGGCGCGGTGGGCGCATCTGGACGGGGTGGGCGGCTATGTCTTCCCCGGCGGGTCGCCGCTGCGCGCGCTGCGCGAGGAGCGCACCGGCACCTGGCGGTCCGTCAACACCGGTGCGGACACCGGGGGCGGCGCCGATCCGGTCACCCGCCGCTATCTCACGTTGTGGATCGGCCACGGGGTCTCCCCCGCGGACGCCGGATACACCTATGTGCTGCTGCCCGGCGCGACGGCCGCCGCGACCTCGGCCTGGTCGCGTTCGCGGCCGGTGCGGATCGTCGCCAACGACGCCGTCGCGCAGGCCGTGGAGATGCCCCGGACGGGTCTCACCGCGGTGAACTTCTGGGCGGCGGGGACCGCGGCCGGGATCACCTCGTCCGGCCCGGCCTCGGTGCTGGTGCGCCGCCGGGGCCCCCGGGTCTCGGTGGCGGTCTCCGATCCGGGCCGGACGTCCGCCGCCGTCTCGGTCGAACTCCCCTTCCGCACCGGGGCGGTGGTCGAGAGCGACGACACGGTGGCCGTCACGGCGGGCCGCCGGACCGTGCTCACCATCGCCGTCGGCGGCTCGCGCGGCCACACCCACCGGGCCGAGCTCGTCCGGTAGCCGCCGGTCACCGCCCTTCCCTTCCCGTCCCGACGTCCTTCCCACCGATCCTCCGAGGAGCAGCACCACCATGTCCGTCGCCCCGCATCTGCACCTGCCCCCGACCGACCGGCTCCTGTCGTCCCGCACCGGCTGGACCCGGGCGCACTGGGAGGCGACGGCCGACCGGATGCTGGAGGCGCTGGCGCCGTACGCGACCCCCGGCCTCGCCCAGTACCGGCTGCCCGGCCGCGGCAGCTGGTCGGGGGTCGTGTCGGACGGTCTCGAAGGGTTCGCCCGGTCGTTCCTGCTCGCCGCCTGCCGGATCGCGGGCGCGGGCGGGGCGGTCGACCCGGCGCTCGTCGAACGCTACGCCGCGGGTCTCGCGGCGGGCGCCGACCCGGGGAGCGCCGAAGCCTGGCCGCGCCTGACGGACTGCTCCCAGCAGATGGTGGAGGCGGCGTCGGTCGCGGTGGCGCTGCACGAGACCCGGCCGTGGATCTGGGACCGGCTCGACGCGAGGGTGCAGGAACGGGTCGTCGACTGGTTCTCCGGGTTCGTCGGCGGCCGCACCTGGGACAACAACTGGCGGCTGTTCCAGGTGGTGTCGGAACAGTTCCTGGCCTCGGTCGGCGCTCCCCACAGCCGGTCCGACATCGAGGGCGGTCTGGACCGGATCGAGGACTGGTACGTCGGGGACGGCTGGTACACCGACGGCGACGGCCGCAACTTCGACTACTACATCGGCTGGGCCATGCATCTGTACCCGCTGCTGTGGTCGCGGATGGCGGGCGCCGACGACGGCGGCCGGACCGAGGTCTACCGGCAGCGGCTCAGCAGGTTCCTGGAGGACTATCCGCACTTCTTCGGCTCGGACGGCGCACCGGTCCATCAGGGGCGTTCCCTGACGTACCGGTTCGCCGCGCTGGCCCCGGTGTGGATGGGGGCGCTGGCCGACTGCACACCGCTCGCCCCGGGCCTCACCCGCCGCCTGGCGTCGGGCACGTTGCGGCATTTCGTCGAGCGCGGTGTGCCGGACGAGCGGGGGCTGCTGACGCTCGGCTGGTACGACGCCTTCCTGCCCACCACCCAGCCGTATTCCGGCCCCGCGTCGCCGTACTGGGCGAGCAAGGGCTTCCTCGGGCTGCTGCTTCCCGCGGACCATCCGGTGTGGACGGCACGTGAACTCCCGCTGCCCGTCGAGGAGTCGGACCAGTACACGGCGCTGCCCGCGCCCGGCTGGCTGCTGCACGGCACCCGCGACGACGGCATCGTGCGGCTGATCAACCACGGCAGCGACCACAATCCCCCGTACGGCGAGGGCGCCGACCCGTCCGAGGGCACGCACGACCCGCACTACGCGGCGCTCGCCTTCTCGACGGCGACCGCCCCGGAGTCCGCCCCGCACGCCGTGGCCCGTCACCTCGACGGCCATCTGGCGCTCGTGGCCCCGGACGGCGCCCCGTCGCCGCGCCGTCGCATCCATCCGCTGCGCTGCGAGGGCCGGGTGGCCTCCTCGTGGTACGCGGCGAAGCTCCCCGGTGACGACCGTCCGTACCGAATCGAGACGACGAGCGTGCTGCACGGCCCGTGGGAGATCCGGGTGCACCGCGTCGAGGCGCCCGAGGGGGCGGTGGTGCGCGAGGGCGGCCACCCGGTCGCGCACACGGAGAGCCCGTACGCCCTGTCCGGTCCCGACTGGGCACTGGCCCGTACGGCGGACGGTCTGAGCAGTGCCGTGGTCGCGCTGCACGGCTGGGACGGCGGCGCGGAAGGGGCGGCCGTGGCGCGCGACGTCCAGTCCAACGCGTACGGTCCGCGCTCGGCGATCCCGTATCTGAGCAGCCGGCCGCACCCGGGAGGGCGCAGCGTCCATGTCTCGCTGATCGCCCTCTCCCGGGACACCCTGCATCCGGAGGCGCTGCGGGACGCGGTGCGGGTGAGCGCGGGCGCGGATTCGGTGGTGCTGACGTTCCTGGACGGCACGACGGTCGAGGTCTGAGCGCGGACGGGGCACGAGGGCGCGGGCCGCGGGGTCCCGCCGGTGCGCCGGCCGCGTGCCGGGCGGTCAGATCCCGGTGCCGATGCCCTCCCGCTGGTCGATGTGGCCGACGAGCTCCCGCGCCAGGGACTTGATCGTGTCGAGCCCGGTCCTTCCCCAGGAGCGGGGCACCGTGTCGACCGCGCAGACCGCGCCCAGGGCGACGCCCGTGCGGTCGATGAGCGGGGCGCCGAGATAGGAGCGGATGCCTATGTCGTCGACCACCGGGTTGCCCGCGAAGCGCGGATAGTCGCAGACGTCCTCCAGCACGAGCGCCTTGCGCCGTACGACGACGTGCGGGCAGTAGCCGCGGTCCAGGGCCACGTACCTGCCCGCCCGGCTGCTGCCCGCGGCCACCGCGCCCAGGTCGGTTCCCTTGTGGACGCCGGTCGGCGTGTGCAGCCCGGCGAAGAACTGCCGGTTGCCGTCGATGAAGTTGACCATGGAGAAGGGCACGTCGGTGACCTCGGCCACCCGGTCCGCGAACGCGTCGAAGTTGTCGAACGAGGCGTCGGCGCGCTCCCCGAGACCGAGCGTCCGCAGCCGGCGGGTGCGGACGGCGGCGTCGTGGTCGACGGGCGTGAGCAGCAGCCGGTCGGAGACGGGCCGCCGGGTCATGAGCGGGCTCCGAAGGCGGTGAGCGGGTCGGGCACGGCGGCGGTGGCGTTGATGAGGTGCTGGACGAGGGTGACCAGCGCCCCCGTGCCGGAGCTGGCGATCCGGGCGTCGCACCGCACGACCGGCACGTCGGGCCCCAGGTCGAGCGCGGTCCGCACCTCCTCGGCCTCGTAGCGGTGGGCGCCATCGAACTCGTTCACCGCGACGATGAAGCCGATGCCGCGCCGCTCGAAGAAGTCGACGGCGGCGAAGCACTCGGTGAGCCGCCGGGTGTCGGCGAGCACCACCGCTCCCAGCGCGCCCTGGGAGAGCTCGTCCCACATGAACCAGAAGCGCTCCTGGCCGGGCGTGCCGAACAGATAGAGGACGTGCCGCTCGTCGAGCGTGATGCGGCCGAAGTCCATGGCCACGGTGGTGGACGTCTTGGACTCGACGCCGTCGAGATTGTCCGTCGCGGCGCCTGCCTGGGTGAGCAGTTCCTCCGTGCTCAGCGGCGCGATCTCGCTGACAGCGCCGACGAACGTCGTCTTGCCGACGCCGAACCCGCCCGCCACCAGCACCTTGAGCGCGACCGGGAAGCCCTCGGGCGCGCCGGGGCCGGTGTCCGTGCCGACGCCGCGGTCCGGGGCGTGTCCACCGCCGGGGGCGGGGAGCGTGCCCATGCCGTAGGAGCCGCCGGGCCCGCCCGGTCCGAGGGGATCGTACGGCGCTGTGCTGTCGTAGGACCCGGCGGGATCGCAGGACGCGGCGGATTCGTAGGGCGCTGCGGGGTCGTAGGACCCAGCGACTTCCCGGAGCCGACCGGCGGAATCATGGGCCCCGGCGGCGCCCGGGAACGCGCCGGAGCGGTGCACAGGGCCGGAGCCCGCGTACCCGCCGGCACGGCCGAGGTCTCCCGGAACCGAAGGACGGTCGGGGTCTCCCGGGGTCCCGGGACGGTCGCGCCCTCCCGGGATCCCGGAAGGCGAGGGGAAGATGTGGCCGCCCGGCGCCCCGTGAGCCCAGTGGGTCCCCTGGGCCGCGTGGGGCTCATGGCTCACGTGACGTCGCCGGAGATCGTGCGTTTCCTGGAGTCCATGGCTTCCGGGCCGTCCGTGGTCTCCGGAGCGTGCGCCGTCGTCGTACGCGGCGGAGCTGCCGAAGCCGTCAGAGCTGTCGTCGTAAGCCATCGAGCACTGCCTCCAGCAGGGATCGGTCGGTGGGCGTGTCATGGAAGGCGGGCGGATGCGCGGTGACTGCCCCGCAGTCCACCAGATCGGAGACCAGTACCTTGGTGACGACCGCGGGCAGCCGCAGGTGCGCGGCGATCTCGGCCACGGACGTGGGCCCGCCGCACAGCCCCAGCGCGACGGAGTGCTCGGGACCGAGCGGGGCCGGTGGTTCGGCGCCCGTGGCCCTCACCAGGGAGAGCAGGTCGAGCACGGTCGTCGGACGGGTCCTGCCGTTGCTCACGGTGTACGGGCGGATGAGCCGCCCGGCCGCGTCGTCGAGCAAGGGCCCGTCCTGCGACAGCGGCACTCTCACAGCCCCGTGACGCTCGGTACCACGGCCGGCTGTCTGGCCGGGGTCATCAGATAGGGCCGGACGCTCTTGACCAGCATGGTCATCTCGTAGCCCAGCACGGCGGCGTCCGCCTCCCGCCCGGCGAGCACGGCGAGGCAGGTGCCCGAGCCCGCCGTGGAGACGAAGAGCAGGGTCGAGTCCAGCTCGACCACCACCTGGCGCACGTCGCCGTTGTCCCCGAAGCGGGCCCCGGCGCTGCGGCCGAGCGAGTACAGTCCGGCGGCCAGCGCGGCCATGTGGTCGGCGCTGTCGCCGTCCATGCCGTGGAGGGATTTCACCAGCCCGTCGGCGGAGAGCAGGACCGCGCTGCGTGTGTACGGCACACGCTGCACCAGCCCGCTCAGCAACCAGTCGAGGTCCGACACCTGACCGGACGGCATATCGGTCGCCATGGCGCATCTACTCCTTGGGGATGTTCGCTTCGTGGGGATCGCCCACCGGGGAGGGACCCGCGCCCTGGCCCGGGGCGGGGCGGTGCGGGGCGAACGGCGTCGTCCGCACCCGGACCGGAAGGGGTTCGGGCGCGGTGCGGGACTGCCGGTCGCGGGGCGTCGCCCGGTCGGGGACCGGTTCCGCGCCCGGGCCGCCGGGCCCTGCCCCGCCGCCCGTCTCGTACGCGTTCCGGACGTCGGACTCGCTCCGGACCCCGCGCTCGCCGCCGGCCTCGGATTCGCTCCGGGGCTCGGACTCGCTCCGGGCCTCGGCCAGATCGATGCCGCGCCGGAAGGCCGCCATGAGACCGGGGTCGTGGAGTGCGTGATCGTCCTCGGGACGGGGTGCCGGGGGCTGCCTGAGCTGCGGCGCCAGGTTCTCCTGGTGGGTGCGCCTGGGCAGTCGGGGCCGATCGGCGGCGCGGGCTGCCCCGGACCGGGCGTCGGCCGCCGACGGCCCGTCGTCCGGGTACCGGGTGCCGGGGCGCGGCTCGTCCGGGGCGGATTGGCCGGGACGCCGGGCGCGCGCGGGCAGGCCCAGCGGTTGGCTCGGGACGTACGGCTGCCGCCTGCTGCCCGGCCGTGCGTCGGCCGCGGGGCCGGAACGCGGGGCCGGGTCGGTGCCCGGCGGTGCGCCGTCGTCCGGTGGGCGACGGGGGTCCGCGCCCGGTCCGGCGCCCCCCGGCCGGTGCCCGGTCCGGCCCCGGTGCGCGTCGTCGTTCTGACGCGGGTTCGGGTGCGGGGCGCCGCCGTCATGGTTCCGGCGCCGGTCCGGAGCCGCGGGGGCGTCGGGGACGGGCCGGCGGAGGGTCTCGGCGCCTTGCCCGGCCGATGGGCGGTGCCCGGGGCCGGGGTTCGGCAGCGGTGTCGCGCCCGTCTCGTCCGGGACGTCGTCGTCCGCGCCCAGCAGGGTGCGGGGCAGGACGAGCACGGCCTGGGTGCCCCCGTAGATGTTGCTCTGCAGCCGTACCGCGATGCCGTGTCGGCGGGACAGGGACGCGACGACGAACAGGCCGATCCGGCCGTCCTGCAGCAGACGGGCCACATTGACCTGGTCGGGGTCGGCGAGCAGGGCGTTCATCCGCTTCTGCTCGTCGCCCGGCATGCCCAGGCCCCGGTCCTCGACTTCGAGCGCCAGCCCGGCGGTGACCTGTTGGGCGCGCAGCAGCACCTGGGTGTGCGGGGCGGAGAACACCGTGGCGTTCTCGACCAGTTCGGCCAGCAGATGGATGACGTCGGCCACGGCGTGACCGCGCAGGGTGCCGTGGATCGGCGGGACGAGTTTGACCCGGGGGTACTGCTCGACCTCGGCGATCGCCGAGCGCAGGACCTCGGTCATGGTGACCGGGCTGCTCCACTGCCGCCGCGAGACGGCGCCGCCGAGAACGGCGAGGTTCTCCGCGTGCCGCCGGATGCGGGTGGCGAGATGGTCGACGTGGAAGAGGCCCTTGAGCAGATCGGGGTCCTCGACCTCGTGCTCCAGCTCGTCGAGCAGCTGGATCTCGCGGTGCACCAGCGACTGCAGCCGGCGGGCGAGGTTGACGAAGACCTCGACCTTCTGCTCCTCGCCGGTGTGGTCGGCGAGCCGGGACGCCTCCACGACGGCGACGACGGCGAACTCCTGGTGACGGCCCAGCTCCTGCGCGAGGAGCTCGAAGGCGTCGCCGCCGGGGGCGGCCTGCTGCACCGGGCGCCGGGCGGGCATGGACTCGCCCTTGCGGAGGTGTTCCACCACCTGTTGCAGTTCGGCCCGGCCCTGGGCGCTGGTGCGGCGGAGCGCCAGGCACCGGCCGAAGACGGTGGTGGCGACCCGGTTGGCGGCGAGGTACGCGGACAGCACGGCGGCGAGCGCCAGGGCGCCGGCACCGCCCAGGGCGATCCACAGCGGCGTGGACGGCCGGGCCCCGGTGACGCGGATGGTGCAGACGACCGCGGCGGCCCCGCTCAGCGCCGCGACGACCGCCGGCAGCACCGCGGTGCGCAGCATCCGAGGGCGTATGCGCGTCTCGGGGGACGGCTGGGCGGGGCGGGGCCTCGCGGAGGCCGCGTGGGAACGGTTGCCCGGTCGGCCGTGCCGACCGCCCTCGCGGCGTTCCGGTCGCGCCTCGGGTGCGCGAAGTTGAGACATCAGTGTCCTCGGTGCGTGCGGCGCCGGCGATCGGCGTCCAGGTGTGAGCCCCTGCGGTGCTCGGTCGGGCTCGGTCCGGCGGTCGGGCGGGCTCGTCCATGGAAGCCCACCGTTGATCGCCGGGCACACACGGTAGTCGTCAATCGCGTATGCGCGACGGGCAGTTGTCGAACTTGCCCGCCATCCGTCCCACTCCGGTGTGACGTCTCGCACACAGGGTCGATTACTCCGGATGGGGCACCCGGCCGACGGCCACTCCGACGGCGTACGAGGCGAACTCCTGAACACACGGAACGGCTCGGTCCGTCCGGCGGTACCGGACGGACCGAGCCGTCTTCCTTCGCACTTCCGGGGCCGCGCTCCCCTGTTTCCGCTCCCCCGTCCGGAATACCCGGAGCGGGCGGGGTTCACCCGAAACGGGCAGGCGGGGTGCGGGGAGAGGGAAAGGGTTCCCCCGTGCGGGTGAGGCCGACGCGGGGCCGTGACCCCGTCATGGCGTCGGGGCCGCCGCCTCGGCGTGCTCGTCCCCGGCCGTCACACCCGCCGGGGAGGTGTCCGGCGCCGCACCGGCGGTGAGATCCGTGATCCGCGCGGCGCCCGCGGGCCGGCGCTCCACCGGCTGCGGGGCCACCGCACGCCACCACGGATCGGTGGGAAGGCTCGGCGCCGTGGGTTCGAAGGGCTCGCCGGGCCGTGGCAGGGCGACGGCGGCGCCCGCGTCCTCGGCGGCGGCGACGGTGCCCTCGCCCGGCTCGGCCCAGGGGTGCGGGGCGAGATTGAAGGTGGCCCAGTGGATCGGGAGCATCGTGCCCAGCGGCACTCCGCCCTGGAGGTCGAGATGGGCCCGCATGCCCTCGGCCGGCGTCATGTGTATGTCGGGCCAGTACTCGGAGTAGGCGCCGATCTGGATCATGGTCGCGTCGAACGGGCCGTGCTCGGCGCCGATGTCCCGGAAACCGGGGAAGTAACCGGTGTCGCCACTGTGGTAGATCCGGTGCTCCGCCCCGGCGACCACCCAGGACGCCCAGAGCGTGTGCTGCTGGTTGCGCAGTCCGCGCCCGCAGAAATGCCGGGCCGGAGTGGCGGTGAGGGCCGTCCCGGCGACCTTCGCGGTCTCGTTCCAGTCCAGCTCGCGCACCCGGTCGTCGGGCACGCCCCATCGTTCCAGGTGGGCGCCGACGCCGAGCGGGACCACGAAGACCGTGCCCGTGCTCGCGAGGGCCTTGACCGTCGGCAGGTCGAGGTGGTCGTAGTGGTCGTGCGAGATCACCACCGCGTCCACCGGGCCGAGCGCGGCGAGCGGAAGCGGCACCGGGTGCAGCCGCCGCGGGCCGGCGAAGGCGAACGGCGAGCAGCGCTCGCCCCATACCGGGTCGAAGAGCACTCGCCCGCCGTCGATCTCGGCGAGCACGCTGGAATGACCCATCCAGGTGAGCCGCAGCCCGGTGGGCGGCGGCTCCGCCAGGTCCGCGTACGTGGTGGCGTGGACGGGGACGGTGCCGGCCGGCGCCCTGTGCAGCCGCCCCTCCTTGCGGAAGTAGACCTTCGCGAACTCCAGCGCCGAGCCCGACGGTCTGGTCCGCGCGCCCACCGGGTTCTGGAAGGTTCCGTCGGCGAAGTTGGGCGAGCGGCGGATCCGCGCCATGCGGGCGCCCTCCGGATCCGCGCCGAACGCGGCGGGGCGCAAGGAGAGCAGCCGGGTGCGGAGCGAGGACAGAGGGTCGGCGCCGGTCACATCATCTCCTGGGGGAGTCGGTGTCGTCATCAATTATGAGCGGGGGGCACGACCGCGCGAGAGCGGAGCACCCGACGGGCTGACCGGCGGGCCCGGTGCCGTCAGTCACGCGACTGGCCGTAGACGTGCTCGACGCGCAGGCGCAGCACGACGCGCCGGTCCCGGACCATCGCGTCGCGGAACTCGTCCCAGTCGGGGTGCTCGCCCCGGACGTCGCGGTAGAGCGCGACCAGTTCCTCCACCGTCGCGTCGTGCGGATCGGCGGCCGGCGGGGGCAGCTCGGCCGTCCCGTCCACGACCGTCCAGGCCCAGCGGTCCGGGCTGGTGACGTGGTAGCTCGCCCGCGGGTCGCGGCGGAGGTTCCTCGTCTTCACCCGGTCCTCGGTGACCGAGACGCGGACGACGCCCTCGTCCGGGTAGTAGTGGTGGTTCACGTTGGACAGCTGTGGTCTGCCGTCCCGCCCCAGGGTGACGAGCACCCCGCCGTCCTGGTCGCCGAGCAGGCCGAGCAGCGCTTCGCGTCGCGCGTCCGGTGTCCCTGGTGTGTCCGGTGTGTCGATACGCGTCATGCCGGGTCCAACGCACGTGGACACGGCAGGATTCCGCGCTCCCCGTCCCCGTCCGGACCGGCCGTCCCGCGCCTGCCCTTCCCCCTCTCTCCGGGACTCGCTTCCGGACCGGCTGTCCTGGCCGCCTTCCCCCGGGGTCAGGGAATCGGCCGGCCCGGGCATTGGTTAGGCTGACGGAGTGGCAAGAGTGCGGCTGAGCGTGGCGGAACGACGCGAAGAACTCCTGCGCGCCACCGTCGAGCAGATCGAGGTGAGGGGCGTCTCGGCGGTACGGATCGCGGATGTCGCCTCCGTGCTCGGGGTGAGCAACGCGCTTGTGCTCTACCACTTCTCGACCAAGGAGAAGCTGGTCGCGGCCGCCTTCGCGCACGCCGCCGAGGCCGATCTCGCCCATCTGCGCAAGGTGCTGAGCCGCCGCACCACCGCCGTACGCCGGCTGCGCGCCGCGGTCCGCTGGTACGCGCCGATGGGCCGCGCCGCCGGCTGGCGGCTGCGGATCGAGGGCTGGGC
Organism: Streptomyces tyrfis; assembly: GCF_037034285.1. Taxonomy (NCBI): domain Bacteria; kingdom Bacillati; phylum Actinomycetota; class Actinomycetes; order Kitasatosporales; family Streptomycetaceae; genus Streptomyces; species Streptomyces tyrfis. The sequence goes on from NZ_JBAGJZ010000003.1 coordinate 136,708, forward strand.
CGCCTCCCCGCGCGACCCGGCCCTGCGCACCGTGGCCGGCGATCTCGACCAGCAGTGGAAGGCGGAGCTGGCCGAGGTCATCGAAGAGGGCGCCGCCGCCGGTGAGTTCCGCTGCGACGACCCGATGTCCGTGGCCTGGCGGCTCATCGCGCTGCTGGACGGCCTGGCGGTGCAGATGACCTCGTACGCGGCACCGCTCTCCCGCGCCACGATGCTGGCCTGGACCGACGAGATACTGGCCCGCGAACTCGGCCTCGACCGCGCGGCGTTGACGCCCTGACACCGTGATCGCCCTCCCCGTTCCCTCCCCTTCCCCTCCTCCCCGGCGGTCGTGATCGCCCACGGTCGGCCCGTGCAGCGCCCTCGCCGAAGCGTCGCCCCCTTCCCCGTCAGCCTCCTCCTCATCGGCCCGCCCCGTCGGTCCCGTCCCCCATCGGTCCCATCCCCGTCGGTCCGTCGCGCGTCCCCCTCGGCCCATGCGCGTACGCGGTCGGTCCGGCCCCGCGGCGGTCAGGTCTGGAGCATGGGCTCGTACACGTCCGCGGAGAGCCCGAAGGTCCAGGCGACCCCGTCCTTCGCCGTCCTGGTGCCCGGCGGCACCCGGAGCCAGTACGTGCGGTGGGTCCCGTCCGGCTCCGGGGTGGAGTTGACCACCTCGACCATCACCACGTCCTCGTCGCCCTCCAGCGCGATCCGCCAGAGGATCCCCGTCTCGTCCCGGTGGACGGGCTCGGCGCCCGACTCGGAGAGGTATCGGTCGTAGCCGTAGAACTCCAGCATCACGCGGCGGAGTTCCGCGTTCTCCTCCTCACGTATGCGTTGCGGGGTCAGGGAGTTCAGCTCCGCGAGGAACTCCGCTGGGACGGGCATGCCCCGCCAGGCGTAGAGCGAGAAGCCGTCCCGGTAGGCGAGCGCGGGACCGTCCCCGCGGTCCAGCCTGCCCGCCTCGTCCCGGTGCAGCGCCTCCGGGCGCTCGCTGATGACCACCGCACGCTCGTAGGGCCACCACCAGCCCGCGTTCCTGGCCACCTCGGCCAGGCCGTTCAGCCGGTCGCCCCGGCCGTCGAACGCGGCGAGCCAGGCCGCGTCGTGCTGGCCCAGGACCGCGTCGAGCAGCACCAGCCGGACGGCCGACTCCTCCTCGGGATGCCGGGCGAGGTCCGCGACGACGCCGGCCTTGATCCGCTCGGCGAGGGCCGCCGTGGTCTCCCAGAGCTGCGCCCCCGTGGCCGACCACAGGGCGGACCAGCCCGCCGGACCCAGTTCGTCGTGCATCCGGCGCCGCTCCTGGGCCCAGGGCCGGGTACGCACCTCGTCGCGCACCGAGTGGCCGGAGTCGACGAGCTTCCCGACGGCCTCCACGGCGGCTCTGGGCGAGTCGACCCAGACGATCCTCTCCGGTTCCGCGAGCCCGGCGCCGCGATAGGCCAGCCGCAGCCCGTCCTCGGCCGCGGCCCGGTCCGCCGCTCCGGTCGCCGCCGCCACGCCCCGCCATGAGTCCACGTACTGCATCGGTTCTTCCCCGTCCCCTGATTCGGTGTTCGGTGTGTCGTCGACCGGGTGTGTCGTCGGCCCGGTCTCGTGTGTCCGGTGTCATGTGTCCGGTGTCGTATGCCCGGTGTCGCGGCACGTCGCGCGCGCCGGCCGTGCCCCGCCGGCCGGTCGGCCGCCGTGCCGGCCAATCGGTCAGTCGGTCAGTCGGTCAGTCGGTCAGTCGGTCAGTCGGTCAGTCGGTCAGTCGGCGACGATGCGGACCGCGCCCGGCGCGTACTCCCGCTGACGCACCACCCGGTACCAGCCCTTCGGCAGCGGTATCACCGCGTGCTCCTCGTGCACCACCCGGCCGCCCTCGGGAAGGTGCAGCAGCATCGGCCCGAAGACTCCCGCCTCGCGCATCAGCCGGCCCGGGCCCTGGACCGCGTGGGCGTGGCCGGTGACCTCGCCCAGCGCGAGGACCATCCGCCCCCGGCCGTCCCTCGGCTCGCCCGGCGCCTCCACGAGGTGCGCGGGCACCGCCGACTCCTCCAACGGCACGATCAGTACATCGCCCTGACGGTACACAGACCTCTCCCCTCGACGGGCCGCACCCGCTGTGCCGACCACGGGGAAGACGCTACGGGGAGGGTCTGACAACCGGCCCCCGGCCGGCTCCGCGGCGACGCCGGACACGTGCCGGACGGTCCCCGGTCACGGCGTTGTCAGTGCGGCTTGATAGACCTTGCGGACATCAGCCGTTCCCCAGTACCAGGAGCTCAGGGCCATGTCCGGTGTGGACCATCTGCACGAGTTGCTCGGCCTGCCCGCCGTCGACTTCCAGCACGCGACGGGCGAAGCACCCGCGCAGGCCGCCGACGCGGCGGCCTGGCGCATCTCGGTCGATCCGTACGACGACGATTGCGAGAAGACCTGGGAGGAGGCGTTCCGGACGTTCCTCGACACCGTCGATCCGGCCGGGGTCCGCGCGCTGATCGTCGGTCAGTGGGGGGAGTCCTACGAGGAGCCCTCCTCCTACCCGATCGGCCTGGTGACCGCGGCCGCCGACCGGCTGACCTCGCTCCAGGCCGTCTTCGTCGGAGACATGACGATGGAGGAGAGCGAGATCTCCTGGATCGAGCAATCCGACGTCACGTCGCTGCTCGACGCCTTCCCCGGCCTGCTGGAGCTGGGCGTGCGCGGCGGTACGGATCTGGTCTTCTCCCCCTGCCGGCACGAGCGGCTGCGGGCGCTGACCGTCGAGACCGGAGGCATGCCGGTCGGCGCGCTGCGCGGGATCCTGGAGAGCGACCTGCCCGCGCTGGAGCGGCTGGACCTCTGGCTCGGCGTCTCCGCGTACGGGGGCGACGCCGAGGTGGCGGACCTGGCTCCGCTGCTGTCCGGGGCCCGCTTCCCGAACCTCACCCACCTCGGGCTGCGCAACAGCGAGGTGCAGAACGAGATCGCGACGGCCGTCGCGGCTGCCCCGGTCGTCGCCCGGCTCCGGGTCCTCGACCTGTCGAACGGCACCCTGGGCGACGAGGGCGCGGCGGCGCTGCTGGAGGGCCAGCCGCTCACCCACCTCGAGCGGCTCGATCTGCACCACCACTTCATGACCGAGCCGATGGAGCGCCGGGTCGTCCAGGCCCTGGAGCCGCACGGCGTGCGGGTCGACGTGTCGGAGCGCGAGAAGCCCTGGGGCGATCGCGGCGTCGAAGGCCGCTACACCGCGGTATCGGAGTGATCGGCCATGACCGACATCGAACACCCCGAGACGTTCCACGGTCTGCCGGTCCTGACCCTGCCTCGCCCCGGAGCGGAGGAGACCGGCCCTCTCCCGGCGGCGGACTCCGTCGCGTGGCGGCTGGAGAGCGCCTGGCAGGGAGACCTGACGTTCGACGTGCTGTGGCGCCATTTCCTGGACACGGTCGACACGACGGAGGTCCGGGCCCTGCTGATCGGTCCGTGGTGGCAGGAGGACTACGGGTCCTTCGCCCCGGTGGTCGAGCTGCTGGCCGGTGACGCGGACCGTTTTCCCGCTCTGAAGGCGCTCTTCCTCGCCGATGTCGTCGGCGAGGAGTGCGAGCTGTCCTGGCTGGAGATGGCCGACGTCACCCCGGTCGTCGAGGCGTTCGGCGGGCTGGAGGAGCTGACGGTCCGCGGGTGCGGCAGCACGTACGGCGACGGGACGAAGCTGTCGCTGCGCCCGGTGCGGCACACCTCGCTGCGGAGGCTGCGGTTCGAATCGGGCGGGCTGCCGTCCGAGGTCGTGCGGGCGGTCGGCGCGTCCGAGCTGCCCGCGCTGGAGCACCTGGAGCTCTGGCTCGGCGTCTCCGAGTACGGCGGGGACGCGGGCGTCGCGGACCTGGCGCCCGTGCTCTCCGGCGGCTCCTTTCCCGCCCTGCGCCACCTCGGCCTGCAGAACAGCGAGATCCAGGACGAGATCGCGGCCGCGGTCGCCTCCGCCCCGGTCGTCGCCCGGCTGGAGTCGCTCTCCCTCGCGATGGGGACCCTGGGCGACGAGGGGGTCGAGGCGCTGCTGGCGGGCCAGCCGCTCACCCATCTGACCTCGCTGGACCTGCACCACCACTACGCCACCGAGGCCCTGATGGACCGGCTCGGGGACCTGCTCGGTTCCGACCGGGTGAACCGGGACATCGACGAGGTCGAGGACTGGGATCCGGAAGAGGACGAGTTCCGCTATGTCGCCGTCAGCGAATAGCCCGGATCCGGCGGCTCCGGCGCCGCGTCTCGCCGTCGTGGGAGTGCCCGGCAACCGCCGGGTGACGTTCTTCCAGGACGCCGTGCGCGCCGCCGGGCTGCCGCCCGCGCGGGTCGTCCCCTGGCTGGACGTCCTGCGCGGCGAGGCCGCCTTCCGGCCGGGCGAGACCGTGCGGGTGGACTCGCCCGGCGAGGACGCGGAGGTGGAGCGGCGTCTCAGGTCGGTCGACGATCCGACCAGGGTCGAGGGAACGGCCCTGTGGTACGCCCGGTTCACCGCCGCCGTGCGGTCGGTGGCGCGGGCGGCCGCCGAGGCCGGCGCCGTGCCGCTCGACGCCCCCGGTGACATCGCGGTCCTCTTCGACAAGCGGCTCTGCCACGCGGTGCTGGACGGCGCGGGTGTCCCGGTGCCCGCGTCCCCGACCTCGGGGGCCGAGGTCCCCGGGGTGCGCGACTGGGCGGATGTGCGCGAGCGGATGGCCGCCCATGGCATGGCCAGGGCCTTCGTGAAGCTCGCGCACGGTTCGTCGGCCTCGGGGGTCCTGGCCGTGGAGACGGCGGGGCCCGGCCGCGTGCGGGCCACCACCTCGGTGGAACGGGACGCGGCCGGCCGGCTCTTCAACTCGCTGCGGGTGCGCCGCTGCACCACGGAGCGGGAGGTCGCCGCGATCGTCGACGCGCTCGCGCCGGACGGGCTGCACATCGAGCGCTGGCTGCCCAAGGCGACCCGGCGCGGCCGGGCGGCGGATCTGCGGGTCGTGGTGGTGGCGGGCCGGGCCACCCATGCCGTCGTGCGGACCAGCCGCTCCCCCATGACCAACCTCCACCTCGGCGGCGCGCGCGGGAGCCTCGACGACTTCCGTTCGGCCGTGGCCGCCGCGGGCGGCAGCTGGGCCGACGCCCTGGCCGTGTGCGAACGGGCCGCGGCGTGCTTCCCGGACACCCTGTGCGTCGGCGTCGATCTGCTGCCCTCGTCCGACCTGCGGCGCTTCGCCGTCTGCGAGGTCAACGCCTTCGGCGACCTGCTGCCGCGGCTGACCGGGCTCCCCGGCGGCGGAGCCGAGGGCCTGGACACCTATGCGGCGCAGGTCGCCGCCGTACTGAACCGAGCAAGGAACCACCATGCAGACGTCCCCCACTGACGCCGCGCGCCCCGCCGCGGTCTGCGAGAACCCGGACATGGGCGAGGTCGTGGGCAGTCACGATCTGCTGTTCGTGACCCTCGACACGCTGCGCCACGACGTGGCGCAGGAGCTGGCCGCCGCGGGACGCATCCCGCATCTGGCCCGCCACCTCCCGGGCGGCGCCTGGGAGACGCGGCACGCGCCGGGCAGCTTCACCTACGCCTCCCACCAGGCGATGTTCGCGGGGTTCCTGCCGACCCCGGCCGGCCCGGGGCCGCACCCGCGGCTGTTCGCCGCCCGGTTCGCGGGCAGCGAGTCCACCGCCTCGGGCACCTTCGTCTTCGACACCCCCGATCTGCCGTCGGGCCTCGCCGCGGCGGGGTACCGCACGGTGTGCATCGGCGGCGTCGGGTTCTTCAACAAGCAGGGGGCGCTGGGGTCCGTGCTGCCCGGGCTGTTCCAGGAGAGCCACTGGGAGCCCGGGTTCGGGGTGGCCTCGCCCACGTCCTTCGAGGCGCAGGTGGCCCGGGCCGAGGAGGTGGTGGCCGCGCTCCCGTCGGAGCAGCGGCTGTTCCTCTTCGTCAACGTGTCCGCGCTGCACCAGCCCAACTGGTTCCACACCCCGGGGGCCACGCGGGAGGCCGGCGATTCCCGCGCCACCCACGCCGCCGCGCTCGAATACGTCGACGCGCACATCGGCCGGCTCTTCGCCGCCGCGAGCAGCCGGCGACGCTGCTTCGCCGTCGTCTGCTCCGACCACGGCACGGCGTACGGGGACGACGGCTACACCGGGCACCGGATCGGCCACGAGTCGGTGTGGACGGTGCCGTACGCCCACTTCTTCCTGGAACCGGGAGCCTCCGCGTCATGAGCCGCACCACGACCGCCGCGCGGGCCGTCCGCCCGTATCAGAGCTATGTCTACGCCTACCCGCACAAGACGGCGTACCGGCCGCTGCCCGACCGGCCCGAGCTGCGCGAGCTGTGGGCGGGCGAGCGCAGGGACGCGCTCTCGCTCTATCTCCACATACCGTTCTGCGAGGTCCGCTGTGGCTTCTGCAATCTCTTCACCCGGATCGGCGCTCCGGACGAGCTGACGACCCGGTACCTCGACGCGTTGGACCGGCAGGCCGTCGCCGTCCGCGACGCGCTGGACGACGCGGAGCCGGTGCGGTTCGCCGCGGCGGCGTTCGGCGGGGGCACTCCCACGTTCCTGACCGCGGCGGAGCTGGAGCGGCTCTGCGACATCGCGGAGAAGCGGATGGGCGCCGATCTGCGGTCCGTTCCGCTGTCCGTCGAGACGTCTCCGTCGACCGCGACCGCCGACCGGCTGGCCGTTCTCGCCGACCGGGGCGCGACCAGGATCAGCATCGGGGTGCAGAGCTTCGTCGAGGCGGAGGCGCGGGCCGCCGTCCGGCCGCAGCGGCGCGCCGACGTGGAGGCGGCCCTGGACCGAATACGCGACGCCCGGGTCCCGGTCCTGAACATCGACCTGATCTACGGCATCGACGGGCAGACCGAGGAAAGCTGGCGGCTCTCGCTGGACGCCGCGCTGGGCTGGCGGCCGGAGGAGCTGTATCTGTACCCGCTGTACGTGCGCCCGCTGACCGGTCTGGGGCGGCTGGGCGCGGACGGCGAGGCCGCGGCCGACGCCGCCTGGGACCAGCAGCGGCTGCGGCTGTACCGCGCGGGCCGGGACCATCTCCTGGCGCACGGCTACGAGCAGGTGTCGATGCGGATGTTCCGCCGTGCCGACGCCGCGCGCGCGGACGGGCCCGACGACTACGCCTGCCAGACGGACGGCATGATCGGCCTGGGGTGCGGAGCCCGTTCGTACACCTCGCGGCTGCACTACTCCTTCGACTACGCGGTGGAGACGCGGGAGGTCCGGGCGATCATCGACGGCTACACCGCCGCCGAGGACTTCTCGCGCGCCGAGGTCGGGCGGTACGTCGATGGCGACGAGGCGCGTCGGCGCCATCTGCTGCAGTCGGTGCTCCAGGCGGCGGGGATGCCGCTGGACGGGTACCGGGAGCGGTTCGGCAGCCTCCCCGCCGAGGACTTCCCCGCCGAGCTGGCCCGTTTCGAGGAGCGTGGCTGGCTGGACGCGGCGGCCGGGGCGGCCGGTCTGCTGCGGCTCTCCCCCGAGGGCCTGGCGCACTCGGACGCGCTGGGCCCCGAGCTGTTCTCCCCGGCCGTGCGGTCAGCGATGGCCGCGTACGAACTGAAGTGAGCGCCTCCATGGACCTGACCATCCTCTACCGCGGTCCGCTCGCGTCCTGCGACTACGACTGCCCGTACTGTCCGTTCGCCAAGCGGCGGGACAGCCGGGAGCAGCTGCGTGCCGACCGGGCCGCGCTGGAGCGGTTCACCGCGTGGGTCGCGGCGCGGTCCGGCGACGACCGGATCTCGGTGCTGTTCACGCCGTGGGGCGAGGGGCTGGTCCGGTCCTGGTACCGGCGGGCCCTGGTGGAGCTGGCGGGGATGCCGCACGTCGGCCGGGTCGCGATCCAGACCAATCTCAGCGGCCGTACCGGCTGGCTGGCCGGGGCCGGGGACGCCGGGCGGGAGAAGATCGCGCTCTGGTGCACCTACCACCCGGGGCAGACGCCGTACGAGCGGTTCCTGGCGAAGTGCCGGGAGCTGTCCGCGCTCGGCGTCCGCCACAGCGTCGGCGTGGTCGGGCTCGACGAGCATCTCGGCGAGGCGCGGCGGCTGCGCGCCGCGCTGCCCGACGAGGTCTATCTGTGGGTGAACGCCGCGGAGGGGCACACCTACACGGACGAGGAGGCGGACCGCTGGACGGAGCTGGACCCGCTCTTCCCGTACAGCCGCCATCCGCACCGGTCGGCCGGGCTGCCCTGCCGGACCGGCGAGTCGGTGATCTCGGTCGACGGCGACGGCACGGTGCGGCGCTGCCACTTCGTCAGGTCCGAGCTCGGCAACCTCTACGACGGGAGCTACCGGGACGCGCTGCGCCCGCGTGCCTGCCCGCTGGCGGTGTGCGACTGCCATATCGGCTATGTGCATCTGGAGACGCTGCCGCTGTACGACGTGTTCGCGGGCGGGGTGCTGGAACGGATACCGGCGGCCCCGCCGTCGTCGTCCGCCGGGCCGGTCGGAGCGACGGTCCTGCCCCTGGCCGGCCGGCGGACGGGGCCGGGGCCGTCGTGACGCCGGACGCCCGGGGCCGGGCTCGGGCACGGGTGGCGCCGTCCGCCGGGGCTCGGCTCAGAGGGGCAGGAGGTCGGGCCGCTTCGCCTCGACGTGGTCGCCCGAGGACTCGCCGCGCAGTCGCCGTCCGATCCACGGCACCAGGTGTTCGCGCGCCCAGTGGATGTCGTCGCGGCGGACCTCGAACGTGCCGCGCGGGGCCTGCGGGGGCCACGGCTGGTCGGGGTCGACGGGCACCTCGATCCCGAGGACCTGGGCGGCCCGCAGCGCGACCCTGGTGTGCCCCTCGGGCGACAGGTGGAGCCGGTCGTCGTCCCAGGCGCGCCGGTCCTGGACGGACCGCAGCGACCACAGGTCGAGGACGGGGCAGCCGTAGCGGTCGGCGATGGCGCGCACATGGGCGGTGTAGGTGGCGATCTTGCCGCGCAGATGACGCAGCACGGGAATGCCCCGGGTGTCGAAACCGGTGGTGACCATGACCACGCCGACCGACTCGGTCAGTTCGGCGACCGCGCGCTCGAAGCGCTCGGCCACGTCGTCCGGGTCGGTGCCGGGCCGGATGATGTCGTTGCCGCCCGCGCAGAAGGTCACCAGGTCGGGGGCCAGGTCCTTGGCGCGCGGCACCTGCTCCGCGACGATCTGGTCGAGGAGGCGGCCGCGTACGGCGAGGTTGGCGTACCGGAAGTCCGCGTGCGTGGGGCCCTGGGCGCCCGTCGCCTCGTCGGGGTCCGGAAGCTGGTCCGCGAGAAGTACCGCGAATCGGTCCGCCCAGCCGACGTAGGTCCCGTCCGGGCCGGGGTCTCCGACTCCTTCGGTGAAGCTGTCGCCGATCGCCGCGTACGACCCGATGGCGCCTTGTCGGTCGATGACGCCACGTTGTGTTTTTCTCGAATCGTCTGCCACAACCGCTTATCCTGCACCGACGAATGTGACCTACGCGACCGTAATAAGGGGTTGACGGGTGGTGAGATAGACCACCCGACGAGGGCCGCGACGCCGGGAATAACGGAGAGGGGCGGTGCGCCGCAGCGCACCGCCCCTTCGCATGGCCCGGGTCGTGCCCGGGCCCGCCCGCCGTCCGGCCGTTCGGCTCAGACGTAGACGCCGTGCGCGGCGAGGTAGGCGATCGGGTCGATGTCCGAGCCGTACGCCGGTCCGGTGCGGACCTCGAAGTGGAGGTGCGGTCCGGTGGCGTTGCCGGTGGAGCCGGAGAGGCCGATCTGCTGACCGGCGGTCACGGACTGGCCGGCCGAGACGGAGATCGAGGACAGGTGGCCGTACTGCGAGTAGCGGCCGTCGGGGTGCTTGATGACGACCTGGTTGCCGTACGCGCCGCCCCAGCCGGCGGTGACGACGGTGCCGGAGGTGATGGCCTTCACGCTGGTGCCGGTGAAGACGGGGAAGTCGATTCCGGTGTGGCTGCCGCTGGACCAGTTGGATCCGGAGGCCCGGTATCCGGTGGTGTGGTTGCCGGGGACCGGGTGGACGTAGCCGGAGGCGTTGCTCCGGGCTGCCGGGGCGGAGGCGGTCGCGGCCTTGGCCGCGGCGGCCACCGACGGCGCGGAGAGCGCCTTCGACGGCAGGGCGGCGCCCGCGCCGCCGCCGGCGGGCGCGGAGTGGGAGGAGCCCTGGGCGCCGAGCGTCAGCTTCGCTCCGGGGTGGATCAGGCTCGGGTCGTCCCCGATGACCTCGCGGTTGTCCTGGTACAGCTTCTGCCAGCCGCCCTCGACGCCGTGCTCGGCGGCGATCTTGGACAGGTAGTCGCCGGCGACGACGGAGTACGTGATGGCGGCCGGCTTCTCCGCGGCCCGCTGGGCCGGGACGGTGTGCGCGGCGGCGGGGGCCGAGGCCGGGGTGGCGGCGTGGGCGCCGGCCGCTCCGAACAGCGGCAGGGCGATCACGGCGGCGCCGACGCCCGCGGCGGCGACGCCCCGGGCGATGACGCTGGACTTGGTACGACGGTGGTTACCCGAGATGGGCATGGTGCGCTTCCTCTCCGGCGCCTGCGAGGTGAGCTGTCGGGTTCGGGCTGGAGATGCCCGGCCGTGCCTCGCACGGCTTCACCCCGAGCCGACCGGATCTCTTCGGTCGGCGGCCTACCTGGTTCCCCCGCTCCTGCCACGCGTCGACGGGTGCGATATCCGACCGGCGGCAGGATTAGGCGTTCCGACCGGATTGACGGTGACCGTAGGCGAGCCGGGACGACGAGAACAAGCCGCCGATTCCGGAGAAGGAATCGGCGGCGGGAATTCATCGAGGAATTACGGTCACACTGCGTGGCTCAGGATCTTGAATTTCCCTTATCCCGTCGGGAATGACGGACCGCCCCACCGGCACGCACGGTCACGGATATGATCCCGCTCACGAGCGCGAATCCAGCCCACGAAACAATGCACACACAGGCCAACAAATCACCTCAATATGGACATTTGACAGGTGTCGCGTGCCGGGACCTGCGCAAACTCCGCCCGGCCGGCCCTCATAAACGTCGGCGAATCCTGGGGGCCCCGGCCGGTCCGGGCCCGTGAAGCCGCGACCGAGATCCTTTTGAAGTCCGTCGATCACATGCGCGGGCGAACAGCACCCCCTTCGCCTCCCGCAAACACCTCGCATCTCATGACGGGTCGAACCGGAGCCGGATGAGAGACGGCGGCGGAATCCGGTCACCACCCGGCCCGCGAATTCCGCACTCTCGGAATGCGCACGATAAAGATCGATTTCTTCACCGCCCCTTTCCGTCGGGGAAACGGTCCGGATCCGGCTCCCGGCACGCCCCGGAACCACGGCCGGCCGGACGGGGCGTCAGGAGCGGGCCCGGGCGTTCCGTCCGGCCGGGCGGCACGGGCCTGGCGCGGGTATCGACAGGGCGACGATGAACTGGTTGCCTGATGAACCGATGAGAAACCCATGTCGTATCGTCGCGGGAGTGGCCTTGTCGGCGACTCGTGCCGACGGCCGGACCCTCCAGGAGTCACTGTGACGCAGCAGCTGCCGCAGATCCCGTCGACGGAGCCCGAACTGGCGGGCGTCCGCAACTTCCGCGACGTGGGCGGCCTGCCCACCATGGACGGTCGGCGGGTGCGGCACGGAAGGCTCTTCCGCAGCGGTCATCTCGCGCACGCCACCGCCGAGGACGCCGCCTTCCTCAGCGGTCTGGGGCTGCACACGGTCTTCGACTTCCGCAACTCCGCCGACCGCCGGCTCGACGGGCTCGACGTGGAGCTGCCCGGCGTGCGGAACATCAGCGTCCCGCTCTCCGACCCGGCCGACGGGGCCGAGTTCTGGCGGATGGTGCGCGACGGCGACATCGGTCAGCTGCGCGCGCTGCTCGCGGACGGCAAGGGGGCGAAGCGGATGATCGCGTCGTACCGCGAGATCGTGCTGACCCGCACCGCCGAGCACAGCCGGGTTCTGCACGCCCTGGCCGAGGACAGCGTTCCGGCGCTGATGCACTGCGCGGCGGGCAAGGACCGGGCCGGTCTGACGATCGCGGTGTCGCTGCTCGCGGTCGGGGTCGAGCGCGACGCCATCGAGGCCGACTACCTCAAGTCCAACGAGGCGCACCGCCGTTACCGGATCCGCCGCAGCGACACCTCGGCGGACGGCATGTCGGCCGAGGTGCTGGAACTGCTCAGTCCGCTCTTCGGCGCCCAGCCCGAATATCTCGCCGCGGCCTTCGCCGCCATCGAGGAGACCTGGGGCGACACGGAGCGGTATCTGACCGAGGGCCTGGAGCTGTCCCCCGGCACCCGTGAGCGGCTGCGCGACCGGCTCGTCGAAACGGCCTGACCGCGGCCCCGCCCGGAAGCGGTGGTCAGCCCTTGCCGGCCACCGCGAAGAGCAGATAGAGGAACGCCGCGAAGACGTGTCCGGCGATGAGATAGGCGATCAGCCGGATCACCACGCCGCGCGGGAAGTTCCGCTCCTGGGCCTCGTACTTCTTGGTCGACCCGAGCGGGTCGAAGTTCTCGGAATCGGACATGACAGTCCTCTCTGGCAACCGGCCGGGCCGGTCTCAGTGATGGTGGACGCCGCCGCCGAGGCACAGCTCGGCGGCGGGGCTCTGAAGCAGGGTGTGGACGAAGAGGAGTTCGGCGCCGTCGTGGTCGACGGCGGTGATCCGGTGTGGGGTGAGCGAGTCGAAGTGCGCGCTGTCGCCGGGGGCGAGGTCGTGCACGGTGTCCCCGAGCGTCACCCGCAGGTGCCCGGCGAGCACGTACAGCCACTCCTCGCCGGGGTGCACACGCACCAGGTCGCCCTGCGCACCGTGCGGGACCCGGACGCGGAGCGCCTGCATCGCCCGGCCGGAGCCGCCGGCCCGCTGGTACTGCCAGCCGTCGGCCTCGGCGCCCTCGAACTTCCCGCCGCGGATGATCGCGTCCCGTTCGGGGGGTGTCTCGCCGAGAAGCTCGGAGACCGTCGTACCGTAGATTCTGGCAAGACCGAGCAGCATCGGCAGCGACGGCTGCCGACGGCCCGTTTCGAGCCGGGAGAGATGGGCGGGCGACAGCCCGGCCCGCTGGGCCGCGGCCTCCAGGGTGAGACCGCGGGCACGGCGCAGGTCGCGCAGGCGTGGCGCGACCTCGGGCAGCTCGTCGGCCACCGCTCCGTCCGGAGTGTTCATGTACCCATTGGGCCAAAAACTTTCCTCTGGGGCAAATTTCTTACCTCTGAGGCAAAGAGCCCGCCGCACGCCCCCCACCTCGGGGCCGCACCGGGCCTGCGCCGGGCCGGCCACGTCGGCGGACGGCGGGCGGGCAGTCCCGGAGCGGCACGGGCGGCGCGGTCAGCGCTGGGCGACGGCCTGCTTCACCAGGGTCCTGCCGAAGTCCCACATCAGCCCGCCGCTGTGCGCCTCGTCCATCACCGCGGTGAACGCCGTGACGAACCGGTCGACCTCCGGCTCCCCGATCACCAGCGGCGGAATCAGCTTGATCACCTCGAGGTGGTCGCCCGAGACCTGGGTGAGGATGCGGTGCTTGCGGAGCAGCGGCACCACCACCATCTGCGCGAAGAGGCCCTTGCGGGCCGCCTGGAGCATCGTCCAGCGGCCGCGCAGCTTCAGCGAGGACGGGCGGCCGAACTCGATCCCGATCATCAGCCCGCGCCCGCGCACCTCGTGCAGCAGCTCGTAACGGTCGATCAGCGCGGCCAGCCGGCCGCGCAGCAGATCGCCGGTGCGGCGCGCGTTCGCGACGATCTCCTCGTCCTCCATCACCGCGAGGACGGCGAGTCCGGCGGCCATCGCCTGGGCGTTGGACCCGAAGCTCGCGGAGTGCACCAGGACCCGGTCCATCGAGGAGTAGACCTTCTTGAAGATCCAGTCCTTGCCGAGGGTCGCCCCGACCGGCACATAGCCGCCGGAGAGGGCCTTGGCGACGCAGACCAGGTCGGGTTCGACGCCCTCCTCGTGCTGGTACGCGTAGAAGTCGCCGGTCCGGCCGAGCCCGGTCTGCACCTCGTCCGCGATCAGCAGCGCCCGGTGCCGGTGCAGCAGTTCCTGCGCGGCCCGCAGATAGCCGGGCGGGGCCGCGTGCACGCCCTTGCCCTGGATCGGCTCGACGACCAGCGCCGCCACGTCGCCGCGCCGCAGCTCGCGGGCGAGCGCGTCGAGATCCCCGAGGGGGACGGCGGTGTCCGGGAGCAGCGGGGCGAAGCCGTCCCGGAAGCCGCTCTCGCCGTTGACCGACAGCGAGCCGGTGGTCAGCCCGTGGAAGGCGTGGGCGCAGTAGAGGATCCTGGGCCTGCCGGTGGCGTACCGGGCGAACTTCAGGGCGGTCTCCACGGCCTCGGTGCCGCTGTTGCCGAAGAAGACCCGGTCCAGGTGCGGGCTGTGCGCCAGCAGCTTCTCGGCGAGCAGTCCGGGCAGCGGCTGGCAGTCGAAGCGGGTGAGGTCGGCGAGCGAGGCGTCGAGGACGTCGTGGAGCGCCTTGCGGACGACGGGGTGGTGGCGGCCGAGGCCCATCACGCCGAATCCGGCGAGCATGTCGAGGTAGTCGGCGCCGTCCGCGTCCCAGAAGTACGCGCCCTCGGCGCGCTCGTAGACCTGGTCGAAGCCGATGGTGCGCAGCATCCGGGGCAGTTGGTGGTTGAGGTGCCTGGTGTGCAGTTCGTAGCGTTCGGCGCCGCGCTCCGCGAGGAGTCGCGCGAGGTCGAAGCCCTTGGGTTCGTCGTCCTTCATTCCGTGCCCTCCTCCGTGCGTGCGGCCGCTCCCCCGGTGATGGCCAGGGCGTCGCCGATCCGTCCGGCGATCTCGACCGGTGTGAGCCCGATGTCCGCCAGCACCTCGGCGCGTCTGCCGTGGGCGAGGAACCGCTCGGGGATGCCGAACGTCCGCAGCGGTACGTCCGTCCCGGCGTCCCGCAGCGCCTGCCCGACGGCCCAGCCCACTCCGCCGGTGCGGCTGTTGTCCTCGACGACGGCGACCAGCCGGTGCCGGGCGGCGAGCGGGGCCAGCCGGGCGTCGACGGGTTTCACCCAGCGCGGGTCGACGACGGTGCAGCGGACGCCGCGCTCGGCCAGCAGGCCGGCGGCGCCCAGGCACACCGGGGCCAGCGCCCCGACGGCGACCAGCAGGACCTGGGGGTCGTCCGCCCGGTGCAGGACGTCCATGCCGCCGATCCGGCCGACGGCCGGGACGGGCTCCCCCGCCGACTCCTTGGGGAAGCGGATCACGGTGGGGGCGTCGTCGACGTCGACGGCCTCGCGGAGCTGGGCGCGCAGCTCGACGGCGTCGCGCGGGGCGGCGATGCGCAGTCCGGGGACGACCTGGAGCACGGACATGTCCCACATCCCGTTGTGGGACGGCCCGTCGGGGCCGGTGACCCCGGCGCGGTCGAGGACGAACGTCACCCCGCAGCGGTGCAGCGCCACGTCCATCAGCACCTGGTCGAGGGCCCGGTTGAGGAAGGTGGCGTACACGGCGACGACCGGGTGGAGTCCGCCGGTGGCGAGGCCCGCCGCACAGACCGCCGCGTGCTGTTCGGCGATTCCCACGTCCCACACCCGGTCGGGGAACGCCTCGGCGAACTTCGTCAGTCCGGTGGGGTGCAGCATCGCCGCGGTGACGGCCACGACGTCCGGCCGCCGGGCGCCGATCGCGGCCAGTTCGTCCCCGAACACCGAGGTCCAGGACGGGGCTTCGACGGGGACGAGCGGTGCGCAGGTCAGCGGGTCCATGGCGCCGACGGTGTGGAAGTGGTCCGCGTCGTCCCGCAGCGCGGGCGGGTAGCCGCGGCCCTTCTCGGTGATGCAGTGCACCAGCACCGGTCCGTGGAAGCGCTTTGCCCGGTGCAGGGCGGACTCCACCGCCGCGATGTCGTGGCCGTCGACCGGCCCGACGTACTTCAGGCCGAGGTCCTCGAACATGCCCTGCGGGGCGAACGCGTCCTTGAACCCCTTCTTCGCGCCGTGCAGCGACTCGTACAGCGGCTGCCCGACGACCGGGGTCTGCCGGAGCACCTCCTTGCCCCAGGCGAGGAAGCGTTCGTAGCCGTCGGTGGTGCGCAGGGTGGCGAGGTGGTCCGCGAGGCCGCCGATCGTCGGGGCGTAGGACCGTTCGTTGTCGTTGACCACGATGATCAGCGGCCGGTCCCGCGCGGCCGCGATGTTGTTCAGCGCCTCCCAGGCCATGCCGCCGGTGAGCGCGCCGTCCCCGATGACCGCGACGACGTGGTCGTCCTTGCCGAGGATCTCGTCGGCCTTGGCCAGGCCGTCGGCCCAGCCGAGCACGGTGGAGGCGTGCGAGTTCTCGATGACGTCGTACTCGGATTCCGCGCGGGAGGGGTAGCCGGACAGGCCGCCCTTGCCCCGGAGTTTGGAGAAGTCCTGCCGGCCGGTGAGCAGTTTGTGCACATAACTCTGGTGGCCGGTGTCCCACAGGATGCGGTCCGCGGGCGAGTCGAAGACCCGGTGCAGGGCGACGGTGAGTTCCACCACGCCCAGGTTCGGCCCCAGGTGGCCGCCGGTCCTCGCCACCGCCTGGATGAGGAACTCCCTTATTTCCTCGGCGAGTTCGTCGAGTCGTTCCCCGCTCAGCGCCTTGAGATCGTGCGGCCCCCGGATGTTCTCCAGAATCGACACGCCCGGCCCCCTCTCTGGTTCCGTTCAGCTCACGGTGACGGCGGGAACGCCCGCGGCGTCCCCGCGTCCGCACCGCCCCGGCGGTACGCACCGCCCCGGCGGGCGGCCGGCCCGGACGCCTCCGTCCGCGTCCGGTGCGCGCGCCGGGGTGGCCGGCCGCACCCGGCGCGCCGCCCGCCCGGCGCGGCCGGTCCGGGGCGCGACGCGCCCGGCGGGCGGTGCGTCGCGGGCGCCCCGGACGGACGCGGTGGACGGGCGGCGGTGCGCGGGCCCGGTGCGGCCGGGTCCCCGGCGGTCAGGGCGTCAGCCGTTCCCGGCGACGGTCTCGCGGGCGGCGCGCAGGGACTCCTTGAGCGAGCCCATGGTGGCGAGGACGGCGGTGGGCTCGTACCCGCAATGGGCCATGCAGTTGGCGCAGCGGGGGTCCTTGCCGCGGCCGTACTTGTCCCAGTCGGTCTTCTCGATGAGCTCGCGGTAGGTGGGCACATATCCGTCGCTCATCAGGTAGCAGGGGCGCTGCCAGCCGAAGAGCGAGTAGTTGGGGATCGCCCACGCGGTGCACGGGAAATCCGCCTTGCCCTCCAGGAAGTCCAGGAAGAGCGGCGAGTGGTTCAGCCGCCAGCGCGACCGGTTGCCGCCGGCGAACGACTTCTTGAAGAGTTCCCGGGTCTGCTCGACCCCGAGGAAGTGCTCCTGGTCGGGCGCCTTCTCATAGGCGTAGGCGGGCGAGATCATCATCTCGTCGACCTTCAGGTCGTCGTTGAGGTAGTTGAGGACCTCGATGACCGTCTGCGGGGTGTCGGTGTTGAAAAAGGTGGAGTTGGTGGTGACCCGGAAGCCGCGCCGCTTGGCCTCCTTGATCGCCGCCACCGCCTCGTCGAAGACGCCCTCCTTGGCCACGGACTCGTCGTGCCGTTCGCGCAGCCCGTCGATGTGCACGGCGAAGGCGAAGAACGGGGAGGGGGTGAACTTGTCGATCTTCTTCCGTAGCAACATGGCATTGGTGCACAGGAACACGTATTTCTTCCGGGCCACCAACTGCCGGACGATTTCATCGATCTGAGGGTGCATCAGCGGCTCACCGCCCGCGATGGAGACCATCGGGGCGCCCGATTCGAGGACGGCGCCCACGGCCTGAGCGACCGGCATGCGCTGCTTGAGCACTCCCGCCGGATGCTGGATCTTCCCGCAGCCCTCACAGGCCAGGTTGCAGGCGAACAGCGGCTCCAGTTCCACGATCAGCGGGAACTTGTCCCGCTTGCGGAGCTTCTGTTCCATGAGATACGTCGCAACCTTGATGGACTGACGGAGCGGCATGGCCATCTGGCTCACCTCCTGGGGAGCAACAAAGATCGGTGCCATTCATAGAAAGCAGGCAGGACGGCACGGAGAACGCGGAAAGCCGATATTCCACCGCGTATCGTGCCGATACGGACGAGCTCGTGCTCCGGAGCGTCCACGACCACCCGTACGGCCGCAACCGCGCGCGGCCCGGCCCGCAACGCGGCGCTGAGGGTGGCGGCGGACTCCATGTCCACCGCGATCGCTCCGGTGGCCCGCAGTTCGGCCCGCTCGTGCCCGCGTACGACATGGGCGGAGCCGGTCAGCGGACCGGTGTGGACAGTGCGCCCCGGGACCGCCCGGGCGAGGGCCTCGGCGAGCAGCCCCGTGCCGGTGCAGGCCGTCGGGTCCCCGGCGCCCCGGGTCTCGTCGGCGACCACCAGGTCGCCGGGGTGCATGCCGGGCGACAGGCCGGCGCAGAACCCGGACGCGAGTACCGCCGCGTCCGGCGCCCGGCCCCGGCCGAGCGCCCCGGTCACGGCGGCGTCGGCGGCCCGGGGCCCCATGCCCGTACGCAGTACGGACACCGGCCCCGGCGCCGCGCCGGCCCTGCCGCGGCCGCTGCGCAGCGCGAGCCGCTCGATGCCGAGCGCGCAGGCGATCAGCAGCGGCGCCGCGGGACCGGCCGGGACCGGGGCATCGCCCATCAGGCCCCCTCGCGGCCGGCCGCGCGGTCGGCGAACGGTTCGCCGTGCACGTACCGCCCGAGTGCGGTGAGCGGGAAGACCTGGCGGTAGAGGTGGTAGTTGATGGAGAAGTCCCAGGGGAAGCCGGTGCCGGTGAAGTACGGCTCGTCCCAGGAGCCGTCGGCCCGTTGGGTCCCGGCCAGCCAGGCGACCCCCCGTCGCACGGCCTCGGTGTCCCGCCGTCCCGCGGCCAGCAGCGCCATCAGCGCCCACCCGGTCTGCGAGGCGGTGGAGGCGCCGTGGCCGATCCACTTCTCCTCGCGGTAGGAGCGCAGGTCCTCGCCCCAGCCGCCGTCGTCGTTCTGCACGGACTCCAGCCAGGCGACCGCGCGGCGGATCGCCGGATGGGCGACGGGCAGTCCGGCCGCGACCAGCGCGGGCACCACCGACCCCGTGCCGTAGACGTAGTTGACGCCCCAGCGGCCGAACCAGCCGCCGTTCACGTCCTGTTCGGCGAGCAGCCACTCGATGCCGCGCCGGGTGACCGGGTCGTCGGCGCGGCCCTCGACGGCGAGCATCTCCACCACGTGTCCGGTGACGTCCGCGGACGGCGGGTCGATGACCTCGCCGAAGTCGCAGAAGGGCAGCCGGTTGGGGAACGGGCTGGTGTTGTCCGCGTCGAACGCGCCCCAGGCCCCGTCGCGGGACTGCATGCCGACGTTCCAGCGCACTCCGCGCCGGATCGCGTCCTCGAGCTGCGACGGGTCGGGGTGGCGGACCCGGCGCAGCGCGAGGATCACCTCGGCGGTGTCGTCGATGTCCGGGTAGTTGTCGTTGTGGAACTCGAACGCCCAGCCGCCAGGCGGGAGTTGGGGGCGGCGTACGGTCCAGTCCCCGGGCCGGACGACCTGTTCGGCGAGCATCCAGTCCGCGGCCTTCACCAGTGCCGGGTGGTCGGGGGCGACCCCGGCGTCGGCGAGGGCGATGGTGGCGAGGCAGGTGTCCCAGACCGGGGACTGGCACGCCTCGATCATCCGCGCGCCGTCCTCGCGCCACACGGCGAACCGGTCGAGCGAGGCGAGACCGGCCCGCATCACCGGGTGGTCCAGGTCGTAGCCCAGCAGGTGCAGGGCGATGACGGAGTAGACGGCCGGCGGCTGGATGCCGCCCCAGCAGCCGTCGTTCTCCTGGCGCTCGACGATCCAGCGGGCGGCGGCGTTCATGGCGGTCCGGCGCAGCCTGCGCGGCGCGACGCGGTGGTACAGGTGCAGTGCCTTGTCGAGGCGCTGGAAGACGCCGTCCCAGCTCGTGGCGGGGGCCATGCGCCGGGGCGGGTTCGGGCGGCCCGGATCGGCGTGGAGCTCGTCGAGCGGGAAGGGGGCCGGGCGGACCGGGCGCTTCGCCGAGACGATGGTGAGCGGCACGATGGTCTGCCGGGCCCAGCAGCCGAAGTCGTAGATGTTGAGCGGGACCCACTTCGGGAAGAAGATCAGCTCGGGCGGGAGCTCGGGCAGGTCCTCCCAGCTCCACCAGCCGAAGAGGGCGAGCCAGATGCGGGTGAAGACCCGGCTCTCGGCGATGCCGCCCTGTTCCCTGATCCAGCGGGAGGCGCGGGCCATGTGGGGGTCGTCGGGAGCGTCCCCGGCCAGTCGCAGGGCGACGTATGCCTCGATGGTGGCGGAGAGTTCGCCGGGGCCGCCGTGGAAGGTGGCCCAGGTGCCGTCGCCGAGCTGCTCTCCGCGGATGAAGCGGCCGGCCGCCTCGACGACGGTCCGGTCCTGGATGCCGAGGAACTGACGGAGCAGCAGGTCCTCGGCGTCCATGGTGACGTTGGTGGCCAGGTCGCCCTTCCACCAGCCCTGCTCGTCCTGCCTGCCGAGGAGATGCTCCACCGAGCGTTCCGCGGCGCGCCGCGCGGCTTCGAGCACATCGTCCGCGGCGATGGTCGTTTCGGTCGGTTTGCTGGCCGCGGCGGCGCGGGGGTTCAGGGCTCCCGCGCTTCCGTCGGTCGTCGCTGTCATGGCTTCCCCTTCGTGCAGTGGTTCCTCTGCTGTGCTGGGGTCTCCGTCGGCCGGCGCCCGGTACGGACGCCGGCCGGCGACTGCGAGTCATATGGAGCGGATAGTGATCATCTCTTTCGTACGACGACGAAGTCCGCGAGCGCGGTGAGCTGCGCCCGCACGGTGTGCGGCATGTCGACGCGGTGCAGCGCCTCGATGGCGACCGCGTGCTGTCGACGGGCCTCCTGGGCGGTCCATTCGCGGCCGCCCGCCTCCTCGATGAGCGCCGCGCGGGCGGCGAACTCCTCTTCGGAGAAGCTGTCGGAATCGGTGCTGCGGGCGTCGGCGGCGAGCAGTTCGCCGAGCCGCTGCGAGGCCGGTCCGCCCGCGGCGAGGGCGGCGACGACCGGGAGCGACTTCTTGCGCTGGCGCAGGTCGCTCCAGGTCTGCTTGCCGGTGGACTCGGGGTCGCCCCAGATGCCGAGCAGGTCGTCGACGGCCTGGAAGGCGAGGCCGAGGTGGTGGCCGTACGCCTCCAGGGTGTCGGCGGTGCGGTCGTCGGCGCCGCCGAGGACGGCGCCGATGGAGCAGGCGCAGGCGAGCAGGGCGCCGGTCTTGTTGCCCTCCATCTCCAGGCACTCCTCGACGGTGACCCGTTCGCGGTGCTCGTAGGAGATGTCCTGGGCCTGGCCGTCGATGAGCTTGCGGGTGGCGACGGTCAGCCGGCGGGTCGCGCGGCCGGCCTCGGCGGTGCCGAGCTCCAGCAGGATCTCGTTGGCGAGCGCGAACAGCGCGTCGCCGACCAGGATCGCCTGGGCGGGGCCGTGCACCTTCCACACCGTGTCGCGGTGGCGGCGCTGCTCGTCGCCGTCCATCAGGTCGTCGTGCAGCAGCGAGAAGTTGTGCACGAGTTCGACGGCCACGGCGCCGGGGACGCCCGCCTCGGGAGCGGCGCCCGCCGCCTCCGCGGACAGCAGGGCCAGCGCCGGGCGGACGGCCTTGCCGCCGTCGCCGGCGGCGGGCCGTCCCTGGGCGTCGATCCAGCCGAAGTGGTAGGCGGCGACGGTGTCCATGGGCGGTGCGAGCCGGTTCACAGCGGCCCGGAGCACCGGCGTGGAAAGGGCCCGTCCGCGCTCCAGAAGCGCGGTGACGTCCGTGGTGTCGGCCACGGTGTCGAAAGCCGGATTCGCCGGGGTCACTGACTCTCCTCTTGTTCCGGTGATACTGCTCATGCCGCCTCCTGCAGCGGATGTTCATGGGAGCGGCCGAGCGCCCTCAGCGCGACGTCCGCCGCGGTGAATCCGCTGCGGACGGCGCCCTCCATCGTGGCGGGCCAGCCGGTCGCCGTCCACGCTCCGGCCAGGCCGAGGCCGGGGAACCGGGTGCGGGCCCCGGGCCTCAGCCGGCCGACGCCGGGGGCGGGGGCGAAGGTCGCCGTGCGTTCCCGGGTGACGAAGAAGTCCCTGATCCCGGCGGTGCGGGCGGCCGGGAGGAGCCGCTCCAGCTCGGGCAGGTAACGCCTGCGCAGTTCGGCGACGGGGAGGTCGATCTCCTCGTCGGCGGCGGACTGGGAGACCGCGAGGTACTGTCCGGGGCCGGTGAGCCCGGACGCCTCGGTGCGGTCGAAGACCCACTGGACCGGGGAGCCGAGCGCGGCGAAGAACGGGCGGCGCAGCACCTTGCGGTCGTAGACGACGTGCACGTTGAGGATCGGCGAGGTGCCGATGCCGAGCAGCCGGTCGGGGGCGTCGAGTGCCCCGGCGGGCAGCAGGCCGTGGGTCTCGCGCTGCGGTACGGCGAGGACGACGGCGTCCGCGTCGATCCGCCCGCCCCCGGCGGCGACGGTCCACCCGCCTTGCTCCGTACGGGTGAGGGAGGTGGCCTTGGCCCGCAGTTCGGTGCGCACCCCGGCGGCGTCGAGCGCCGCGCGGGCGAGGGTGTCGTGGATCTCGCCCAGGGGCACGCCGGCCCAGCCGATGTCGGCGGCGCCGGGCTCGGAGAGGAGTCCGGTCTTGAAGACCTTCGCGGCCAGGGCCAGCGAGGCGTTCGGGGCGGTGGCGTTGAGCGTGGCGACGCCGACCAGGTCCCACAGGGCCTCGATGGTCCGCCGCGACTGGCCGTGCCGGGTGAGCCAGGCGCCGAAGTCGATGGCGTCGAGGGCGGGGTCGTCCGGGTCCAGGCGGCCCAGCGCGAGTGCGGCGCGGCCGACGCCCGCGCGCTCGGCGAGCGAGAGGTGCGGATAGCCGGCGAGTCCGGCCGCGAGGTGGAGCGGCACCGGCAGCCCGTTGCGCCGCAGCCGTCCCAGCCGGGGCCCCGAGGGCCGGCCGACATCGAGAACGGGCACGTCCAAACGGTTCTGCAGGGGCGCGAGGCTCGTGCCGCCGACGCGGTCGAGGAACCAGCGGTAGGCGGAGCAGCAGCGCAGGTAGACGTGCTGTCCGTTGTCGACCGTCAGATCGCCGCGCCGGAAGGAGAAGGCGAGTCCGCCGAGCCGGGGCCGCCCTTCGAGCAGGGTCACGTCCAGCCCGGCGTCGGCCAGTCGCAGAGCGGCGGTGGTTCCGGCGATTCCGCCGCCGATCACCACCGCACGGGAGGAGCGCAGTGCGTCGTCCGTCATGCGTCCTCCTCCTTTCGCCGGGTCACTTCAGTCTGGGACGCGTCGGCCGAACAGGGGGTTGAGCACTGTCCGGAACGCGGGTCCGTGATGCACATGGTGCGCGAGATAAGCGTGTGCCGCATCAGACACGCCTCCTGACCGTCCGCCGGGAGACGTGCCGGGCGTCGAGACCGGAGAGTCCGCGGACCGCGACGTACGCCTTCTCGTGGCCGGGCAGCGAGACCCGGCCGCGCAGCACCGCCTCGGGGTCGCGCTCGATCCGGTCGAGCAGCCGCCGGTAGATGCCCGCCATGGCCGCGACGCAGGCGCCGCTGCGCCGGTCCAGCATCGGCAGCAGCCGGTAGCCCTCGGCGAACAGGGTGCGGGCCCGCCGCACCTCGAAGTGGACCAGCCCCGAGAAGTCCGCGCCGGACGGCGGGGTGGAGCGGTGGAAGCCGGCCGAGCAGCCGAACTTGGCGAGGTCGTCGGCGGGGAGATAGGTGCGTCCGTTGCCGGCGTCCTCGCGGACGTCCCGCAGGATGTTGGTCAGCTGGAGCGCGAGTCCGAGCGTGTCGGCGTACTCCGCGGCCCGCTCGGCGCCGGGAACGCCCGGCTGCGTGCCGAAGACGCCCAGGCTGAGGCGGCCGATGGCGCCCGCCACGCAACGGCAGTAGACCTTGAGGTCGTCCCAGGTCTCGTAGGTGGCGCCGCGCACATCCATCAGCACGCCGTCGATGAGTTCGTCGAGCCCGCCGAGCGGCAGCGGGAACCTCCGCGCCGCGTCGGCGAGGGCGACGGCCACCGGGTCGGTGTCGTCCTCGTCGATCGCGCCCTCCCGGATCCGGTCCAGGACCTGACGCGTGCTCTCCAGGCGCGTCCGCTTGGTCTCCGGCGTCAGGTCGCCGTCACCGATGTCGTCGACACGGCGGGAGAAGGCGTACAGCGCCGACATGGCCTGGCGCTTCTCGGCCGGCAGCAGTCTGATGCCGTACGCGAAGTTGCGCGCCTGCTGTCCGGTGACCGCCTCGCAGTACCTGTATGCGGCCTGTACCGGTGCCGGCATGGACGTCTGTGCCTCCACGGGTCCGGCTCACCCCTCTCTACGCGCTTTTCGCAAGACGACTCCCACTTCGCGCAGCAGGCTGGGCTTGGTGGGCTTGGGGGGTCCGGGCAGGACGTCGAACCCGGCGGCCGCGATCGCGGAGAGGGCGGCGCGCCCCCCTCCCACGAATCCGGCGAGAAGCAGCCTGAGCCTGCCGTCGACGCTGCCCACCAGAGGGATGCCCTCATTCAGCAGTTCCCGGGCGCGCTCCGCCTCGAAGGCGACCAGCGAACGCACCGACGCGCCCGCGGTGGGGGCGGCGAGGCCGTCTTCGCCGACATGGAACCGGGCCATGTCGTCCGCGGGCAGGTAGATCCGGTCGCGTCCGAGGTCCTCCGCCACGTCCTGGAGGTGTTCGACGATCTGCAGGGCCGTGCAGACGGCGTCGGAGCGGCGGACGCGCTCGGGGCCGGCGGTGCCGGTGATCTGCAGGACCAGCCGGCCCACCGGGTTGGCGGAGAGCTCGCAGTAGGCGGCGAGCTCCGCGTACGTGCCGTAGCGGCGGACCTTCTGGTCCTGGCGGTTGGCTTCGATCAGGCCGAGGAAGGGTTCGGGGGTGAGCGCGCGGCGCCGAACGGTGGGGCGCAGCGCGCGCAGCAGGGGGTGGCGCGGGCCGTCGCCCGTGGTGGCGAAGACCCGGCGCAGGTCGGCCTCGAAGGCGTCGAGCAGGGCGAGCCGGTCGTCGGCCTGCTCGGGGTCGACGCCCAGGTGACGGGCGTCCGCGCCGCCCGGGGCGAGGTCGCCGTCGCCGATGTCGTCGACCAGGCGGGCGTAGCCGTAGACGGCCATCAGGTCGTCCCGCCAGGCCCTGGGCAGGAAGAAGGGGGCCACGGGGAAGTTCTCGTCCGCGGCCTTGTCGAGGGTGCCGGGCACGGCCGCCGCAGGGCGGGCCTGCCGGGTGGGGGTCACCACGGACCGCCCGGTGCTGGGACGGCGCGGACACCTCGGAGCTGGAGATCTTCCGTCATTGCCGTCACATCTCCCGTTCTACACTGCTGACCCAAAACATCCCATTCCGGACACGCCGCCCGCTCTGCCGAGTGCGGAGCACGCCTGTGGGCCGTCCGGCCCGGCGGTATCGCCCCACTTGCCACGAATCAGCACCGGTACAGCTTACGTTGTACAACGCTCATCGATACGGACGGGGTGTCGCCCCCTGCCGGGCAACACGTCCCACCCCGCCAACCTTCCCCGCGCGCAAGGAATTTCACGTCATCCGACGGGAGGAGATCTTGTCCGGCGCATACCGCCGGACGTGCAGAACGCCGCGCGGCGTCCACGGTCCGGACACCGTCGCGGCCTCCTCCGGAACCCTCCGGCGGAGGCCGCGACTCCCGGGTGCCGGCCTACTTCCCGGTCTCGCGCTCGTAGGCCTTGAGGACCTCGTCCGTCGGACCGTCCATCAGCAGCTCGCCCTTCTCCAGCCACAGCACCCGGTCGCAGGTGTCCCGGATGGACTTGTTGCTGTGGCTCACCAGGAAGACCGTGCCCGCCTCCTTGCGGAGTTCCCGGATGCGCTTCTCGGAGCGGATCTGGAACTTGCGGTCGCCGGTCGCCAGCGCCTCGTCGATCATGAGGACGTCGTGGTCCTTCGCGGCGGCGATGGAGAACCGCAGCCGGGCCGCCATGCCGGAGGAGTACGTCCGCATCGGCAGCGTGATGAAGTCGCCCTTCTCGTTGATGCCGGAGAAGTCGACGATCTCCTGGTAGCGCTCGCGGATCTCCTCGCGCGACATGCCCATGGCCAGGCCGCCGAGCACCACGTTG
This sequence comes from Streptomyces tyrfis, assembly GCF_037034285.1. Taxonomy (NCBI): domain Bacteria; kingdom Bacillati; phylum Actinomycetota; class Actinomycetes; order Kitasatosporales; family Streptomycetaceae; genus Streptomyces; species Streptomyces tyrfis. Next base: position 162,713 of record NZ_JBAGJZ010000003.1, read on the forward strand.
CGTTCGCCGGTCAGGTCGCTCATCAGCGCCGCGTTCACGCCCAGCAGCGACGGCTGGCCGTCCGTGTACACCTTGCCCCGCTCGGTGGGGAGCAGGCCGGCGATGGCCCGCAGCAGGGTCGACTTGCCGGAGCCGTTGGTCCCGATGAGGCCGATGGCCTCGCCCCGGTACGCGGTGAAGGAGACGCCGCGCACGGCGTGCACCTTCCGCACGCCGCGCGGCTCGCCGCCGCGGCGCAGTATCCGGCTCAGTGCCGCGGTGGCGCTGCCCCTGCCTCCGCCGCCGCCGTTGACCCGGTACACGATGTGCACGTCGTCGGCGATGACGGTGGGGACGCGCCCCGAAGTGTTGTCGTCAGCCACGGCCGTACCGTTCCTCCGCCTTCCAGAAGTACACGAAGCCCACCACGCCCACGACGACCGCCCAGGCCAGGGCGACCATCCAGACGTGCGCCGGGAGGTTCTCGGCGCCGTAGCCGTCGATCAGCGCGAAGCGCATCAGGTCCATGTAGACGGCCGCCGGGTTGTACTGGAGCACATCCGCGATCCAGCCCGGCTTGTCCTTGAGCATCACCGGGATGGAGAACATGACGCCCGAGGCGTACATCCAGGTCCGCATGATGAACGGCATGAGCTGGGCGAGGTCGGGCGTCTTGCTGCCGAGCCGGGCCATGATCAGCGCCATCCCGGTATTGAAGACGAACTGCATGGCCAGCGCCGGGACGATCAGCAGCCAGGACAGGCCCGGGTAGCTGCCGAAGCTCACGGCCACCACCGCGAGCACGATCATCGAGTACAGCAGCTGCTGGAGCTGCTGGAGCGAGAACGAGATCGGGAGCGCGGCGCGCGGGAAGTGCAGGGCCCGCACCAGCCCCAGGTTGCCGGAGATCGCCCGCACCCCCGCCATCACCGAGCTCTGGGTGAAGGTGAAGACGAAGACGCCGGTCACCAGGAAGGGGATGAAGACCTCCTGGGTCATCCCTCTCCTGGTCCCCAGGATCAGCCCGAAGATCAGGTAGTAGACCATCGCGTTGAGCAGCGGCGTGGCCACCTGCCACAGCTGGCCCAGCTTCGCCTGGCTGTACTGGGCGGTCAGCTTCGCCCGGGAGAACGCCATGATGAAGTGGCGCCGCCCCCAGAGCTGGCGGATGTACTCGACGAGCCCTGGCCGGGCGCCGCTCACCGTCAGGCCGTGCTTCGCGGCCGTCTCGGCCGCGCTCAGGCTCTCGTCGGCGGACGGTGGGGCGCCCAGGGCAACCGCGCCGTCGTGGGTTGTGTCACTCACCAGAATGAAACTCTCGTTTTCAAGATGCGCGGCCGGTCGCGGGCGCGGCTCGGAGCGTACAGGTCCCATGGAGAAGGAGGTGCAGAGGAGTCGCCCCCCATGCTCTCAGAGAAGAGCCTCTCAGATCACGGGAGGTCGGCCGAGCCTGGTCAGCCGCCACACCGTGCCCCACCTCATCGGGCGGCGGGTGCCGCACGGCGTGGACCAGCCCTCCCGGAAGCCGCCGAACCACGCCTTCAGCGCCGGGCCGGAGGGCTTGCGCAGCAGGGTCAGCAGCAGCCACACCCCGAGGTAGACGGGGACCAGCGGCGCGGGCAGGTTGCGGCGGGCCAGCCAGACCCGGTTGCGGGCCACCATCCGGTGGTACACCGCGTGCCGCGAGGGGGCGGTGGTCGGGTGGTGGAGGACCATGTCCGCGCGGTAGTCGATCATCCAGCCGGCGTCCAGCGCCCGCCAGGCGAGGTCGGTCTCCTCGTGCGCGTAGAAGAACTGCCCGGGCAGCGGGCCGACCTCGGCGATGACCTTGGTGCGCACGGCGTTGGCGCCGCCCAGGAAGGTCGTCACCCGCGAGGAGCGCATCGGGTCGGCGGCGCGCAGCCGCGGCACGTGGCGGCGCTGGGTGATCCCGGTGTCGGGGTCGGCGATGCGGAAGCTGATGATGCCGAGCTCGGGGTCGGCCTCGAACGCCCGCCGGCACAGCTCGGCGGTGTCGGTGCGCGGCAGCAGCCCGTCGTCGTCGAGGAACAGGAGCGCGTCCACGTCGGTGCCGCCGGGGCCGAACGCCTCGATCCCGACGTTGCGGCCGCCGGGGATGCCCAGGTTCTCGGGCAGCTCGACGGTCCGCACGCCCGGGGGGACGTCCGGCACGGGCGCGCCGTTGCCGACGACCACCACCTCGATCCGGTCGCCGTCCTGCCCGGCGACCGAGTCCAGGAGGGCCCGCAGTTCCTCGGGGCGGTTGCCCATCGTGATGACGACCGCGCCCAGTTTCATGGGTGTGCTCACTTCAACCTGCTCGACGCGAGGATCGACACCAGGTGCAGAAGGGTCTGCAGCAGTGCGATGCCGGCCAGTACGGCGACCATCAGGCGGCTGGCGAACAGGTCGTCCCTGACCGTGTCGACGACCGCGGCCGCCAGGACGACCAGCGACGCCTCGACGCCGAGGATCAGCCGGTGGAACTTGAGGGCGGCGGCGGCCCGGCGGGCGAGCGCCATGCCGGACGAGCGCGGCTCGGAGGCGGCCTCCTTGACCGGTGGCAGCCCGCCCTGGTGACGCGCGACGCCGACGAGGTCGGTCTCGGCCTTGATCAGGATGGCGCCCAGGGCCGCGAGGGTGCCCAGGAAGGCCCAGAGCCAGTCGATGCGTCCGGTGCCCCACGGATCGGCGGCGCGCAGGCCGAAACCGACCAGGACCGCCGCGTCGCACAGGTACGCGCCGACCCGGTCCAGGTAGACCCCGCCCAGTGAGAACTGCTTCTTCCAGCGGGCCACCTCGCCGTCGACGCAGTCGAGCAGCAGATAGAGCTGGACCATGAGCACGCCGAGGAGCGCCCCGGGGATGCCGGGGACGAGCAGGGCCGGTGCGGAGAGCACGCCCGCGACGGTCATCAGGTAGGTCAGCTGGTTGGGCGTGACCCGGGTGTTCACCAGGTGCCGGTCCACGCGCAGGGAGATCTCGCGCATGTAGAGCCGACCCGCCCAGTGCTCGCCGCTGCGCCGGTCCTTCACGCCCGGGGGGTGCACGACCGGGCGGAGTTCAGCTATCGATGGCTTCTGCATAGTCGGCGTACGCGTCCCTGATCTGGTCGGTGGACAGGTTGAGGTGTTCGAGGATGGTGAAGCGTCCGGGGCGGGTCTGCGGGGCGTACTCGACGGCCCGGACGAACTCGTCGGCGGTGAAGCCGATCTCCTCGGGCAGCACGGGCAGGTCGTGACGGCGCAGGGCGGCCGCCATGTGCCGCGACTCCTCGTGGGCGCCGCGCAGGTGCATGGCGAAGCAGGCGCCGAGGCCGACCTGCTCGCCGTGGCTGGCCGCGCGCCTGGGATACAGCAGGTCGAAGGCGTGGTTGATCTCGTGGCAGGCGCCCGAGGCGGGCCGGGAGTCGCCTGCCACCGACATGGAGATGCCGGTCAGCACGAGGCCCTCGGCCAGCACCGTCAGGAAGCCGTCGTCGCCGATCCCGCCGGGGTGGCGCAGCACGGCCTCGCCGGCCTGCCGGGCCATGGCGGCGGCCAGGCCGTCGACCTTCTCGCCCCTGACCTCTCGGGCGAGTTCCCAGTCGGCCACGCAGGAGATGTTGGAGACCGCGTCGCCGATGCCGGAGCGCACGTAGCGGGGCGGCGCCTGGCGGACGATGTCGAGGTCGATGACGACGGCGATCGGGATGGGCACCCCGTAGGAGCCCCGGCCGTTGTCGTTGTCCAGGGTGGCGACCGGGGAGCAGAGCCCGTCGTGGGCCAGGTTGGTCGCCACCGCGACCAGGGGCAGCCCCACGCGCGCGGCGGCGTACTTCGCCACGTCCACGATCTTGCCGCCGCCGAGGCCGACCACGGCGTCGTACCGGTTGCCCTTGATGTCGTCGGCGAGCTTGACCGCCGAGTCGAGGGTGCCGTCGACGACCGGGTACCAGTGGGCGCCGGGCAGCGCGGGGGCGAGCCGCTCGCGCAGCGCGCGCCCCGAGCCGTCGCTTATCGCGACGGCGAGCTTGCCGGAGGCGGAGATCCGCTGGTCGGCGAGGAGACCGGCCAGGTCGTCCAGCGCGCCGCGGCCGATGTCGACGACGACCGGGGACGGGATGAGCCGGGTCAGTACTGGCACGCGATCTCACGGCCCTTCGCGAGGTCGTCGTGGTTGTCGATCTCGACCCACGCCACGTCGCCGATGGGCGCCACGTCGATGGTGAAGCCGCGGTTCACGAGCTCCTGGTAGCCGTCCTCGTAGTAGAGGTCCGGGTCGCGCTCGAAGGTCGTCCGCAGGGCGTCGGCGAGATCGGCGGCGGCCTCAGGCTCGATGAGGGTGACGCCGATGTACTCGCCGGTCGCGGCGGCCGGGTCCATCAGCTTGGTGATGGAGCGCACTCCCCTGCCGTCCTCGGTGACGACCTTCATCTCCTCGTCGGCGAGGCTCTTCACCGTGTCCAGGGCCAGGATGATCCGCTGCCCGTCGCCGCGGGCGGCGAGCAGGGTCCTCTCGACGGAGACCGGGTGGACGGTGTCGCCGTTGGCCAGGATGACGCCGCGGGCGAGGACGTCACGGGCGCACCACAGGGAGTAGGCGTTGTTCCACTCCTCGGCCTTGTCGTTGTCGATCAGGGTGAGGGCGAGGCCGTACTTCTCCTCGAACTCGGCCTTGCGGGCGTACACGGCCTCCTTGCGGTAGCCCACGACGACGGCCGCCTCGGTGAGGCCGATCTCCGCGAAGTTCGCCAGTGTGAGGTCGAGAACCGTCTTCTCGCCGTCCACCGGCACGAGGGCCTTCGGGAGCGTGTCGGTGTAGGGGCGCAGTCGCCGTCCGGCACCGGCTGCCAGTACGAGGCCGATCATGCGGGTTCTCCTTCGTCGTGAACGGCGGGTGCTCCGGAGGACACCCAGAAGCGGATGGACTCCACGAGCACCACCAGCGCCACGGCCACCGCGAGCACGGTGAGTGCCGCGGCGAACGCCGAATGCCGGGTGAGTACGGCGGCGAGTACGGCCACCACCAGGGTGCGGCCCTCGTGCCCGCCGATCGCGCGTACCAGCCACTGGGGCGGCGCGCCGGTGCCTCCGCGAATGCGGTAGACCGTGTCGTAGTGATGGTAGGCGACGGCCGAGACCAGCCCGAACGCCGCCGGGAGGGCTCCGGGGACGTCGCTGCGGGCGGCGAGGATCAGGATCGTGCAGTACTCGGCCGCCCGGAACACCGGGGGCACGAGCCAGTCCAGGGCTCCCTTGAGGGGCCGGGAGACGGCCAGGCCCGAGAACATCGCGTAGACGACGGCCGCCAGGATGGTGTGCCCGCTGCCGAAGGGCTGCGAGAGCGCGGAGGCGATCATGAGCGCCCCGCCGAGCAGGGCCGTGGCCGCGGGGAGCCAGCTGCCGCCGAGCCGGGGGCCGAACGCCGCGACGGCGCGGGCGAGCGGTCCGGAGTCGGCGAGGTCGGCCAGGGCCGCGGCGGCCCGGTCGGTGCGCCGGGCCTTGCGGGTCACCGAGCGCAGCAGCCGGCCCGCGGTGGTGTAGCAGGCGGCGAAGGAGCAGCCGACGAGCAGGGCGTAGAAGACGATCCGGGGGGTGGTCGCCGCGGTGAGCACCGCGATCATCGCCCAGCGCTCGCCGATCGGCAGCACGATCATCCGGCGCAGCCAGACCGTCCAGCCGACGCTGTCGAGACGGTCGGAGAGGGCGGCCGTGGGACTCGAATTGGCCACGGCGTCGTGGTTGGCCTCGTTGAACGAGAAGTCGATCACATGGCGGCACGACTGGAGCACCATGGCGCCGAGGGCCAGGGCCCAGACGTCGTCCCCGCCCCGGGCGGCGCCGAGGGCGAGCCCGGCGTAGTACGCGTACTCCTTGGCCCGGTCGAAGGTGGCGTCCAGCCAGGCGCCCATCGTCGAGTACTGCAGCGAGTAGCGGGCGAGCTGCCCGTCGGTGCAGTCCAGGACGAACGAGAGGAGCAGCAGCACGCCGGCCGCGACGAAGCCCGCGCGCGTGCCGGTCGCCGCGGCCCCCGCCGCGATCAGCGCGGTCAGCAGGGAGGCGGTGGTGACCTGGTTCGGGGTGAGACCGCGCCGCGCGCACCAGCGGGCGATGTAGCGGGAGTACGGGCTGATGAAGAACGTGGTGAAGAAGCCGTCGCGGGCCTTGACGGCGCTGCGCAGCCGCACCGCCTCGTCGTCGACCGCGTCCCGGGCGCGCTCCGCCTCGGCGCGCGCGGAGGCGTCGGCCGGCACGGCGGCGACCAGCGAGCCCAGCTCGGGGCGCTGCACGGCGGCGTCCTCGTCGTCCATGGCGGCGGCGAGGCGGCCGGGCAGGGTGTCGTCGGTCCCGGGCCCGGCGGGGGCCGGTCCGGCGGGGGCGCCCGCGTGGACGGACGCGGCGACCGCGTCGAGGGCCCGGGCCAGCGCGGGGCGGGCCTCCGGGCGCGCGGTGAGCGCGCCGGGGACGGCGGCCGCGGGGAAGCGCGGGTCGGTCAGGCCGAGCCGGAGGGCGTGGACGTGCCCGACGAAGCGGGGGTCGACCAGGGCGACGCGGCGGTCGGCGGGGACGTCCGCGAGGAGCCGCGCGGCCTCGGCCGGGTCGGCGGCGGTCCGCACGTCGAAACCCAGTGACCGCAGATCGTCCGCGAGCGAGGATCCGGGCAGCGGAGCACCGGTGAGGATGGCGGTCGACAGACGAACTCACTCCTTGGTGCTGACGGGGTCGGCGCGCGGCGACGCGGCCCGGAAGCGGGCCGACGGCACGTCGGCAGAGGCTATCGGATGAACGGAAGCGGGAGTTCACTGCCCGTTCGCGCTCCGTTCGGGGCGGACCGGCATCATGCGGGACCACCCGAGATCATCATCGTCGATCCCCGCCTCGCCTGACAAAACGCGGTGGCACGGAACCGGGCCTTCCCGCCCGGACCGTTCCAGAACGCCCCAGATCGGACGGACGGGGACGGCGCGGACCGGATCCCCGGCCCCGTGCCCGCGCACGGCGGCCGTGCGCGAGGAGGGAGTGGACGGGCAGCGCTTAGGCTGGCCGTCATGACATGGCTGATCACAGGCGGGGCGGGGTACATCGGCGCACATGTGGTGCGGTCCATGACCGGGGCCGGTGAGCGGGTCGTCGTGCTCGACGACCTGTCGACCGGGGCCGTCGGACGGCTTCCGGCCGATGTGCCGCTGGTCAGGGGCTCGGCGGCCGACCGTGCGCTGCTCGACGAGGTGCTGGAACGGCACGCGGTGACGGGTGTGGTGCATCTCGCGGCGAAGAAGCAGGTCGGGGAGTCCGTCGAGCGGCCGCTGCTGTACTACCGGGAGAACCTGGCCGGGCTGACCGTGCTGCTGGAGGCGGTCGTCGCCGCCGGGGTGCGCCGCTTCCTGTTCTCCTCCTCCGCCTCGGTGTACGGCGTGCCGGATGTGGAACTGATCACCGAGGAGACGCCCTGCGCCCCGATCAGCCCGTACGGCGAGACGAAGCTCGCCGGGGAGTGGCTGGTGCGCGCGGCCGGCCGGGCGCACGGGCTGTCCACCGCCTGCCTGCGCTACTTCAACGTGGCCGGGGCCGCCGCGCCGGAGCTCGCGGACACGGGCGCCTACAACGTGATCCCGATGTTCTTCGAGCGGCTGACCCTCGGCGAGGCCCCCCGGATCTTCGGCGCCGACTACCCGACGCCCGACGGCACCGGTGTCCGCGACTACATCCATGTCGCGGACCTCGCCGACGCGCATCTGTCCGTCGCACGGGCCCTGGCGGCCCGGACCGGGGAGGAAGGCGCGGACCTGACCGTGAACATCGGCCGCGGCGTGGGCGTCTCGGTGCGGGAGATCGCGGATCTGGTGGGCGAGGTCACCGGCCGGAGCCAGGAGCCGGTGGTGGAGGCGCGCCGGCCCGGCGACGGCGCGAAGGCCGTCGCGTCCGCCGCCCGGATGTCCGGGGAGCTCGGCTGGACGGCCCGGCACGGGATGCGCGAGATGGTCGAGTCCGCCTGGGAGGGCTGGTGCCTCCAGCATCCCGAGGCACGCGCGAACTGACCTTCCGGTGATCACCCGACCGCTCTGACCTGCGAGCATTTCCGCAGGTCAGAGCACATGACAACGGTGTTCAGTGCCGTGTTGCCCGATACCCCCCACCCGTAGTTCACTGGCAGTGCTCGGGGCGACCGCGCCCGAGTCCGCGAGACGACCGGGAGGCGTCCCCATGGGCGCAGGGCACGACCACGGGCACACACACGGCGGGCCGCCGCCCACCGGCACGGCGGCCGCCGCGCACAAGGGGCGGTTGCGGATCGCGCTGGGCATCACGCTCGGCGTGATGATCGTGGAGGTCGTCGGAGGGGTGCTCGCCGGTTCGCTGGCCCTGATCGCCGACGCGGCCCACATGGCGACCGACGCCCTGGGCCTGGGGATGGCCCTGCTGGCGATCCACTTCGCCAACCGGCCCGCCGGGCTCAACCGCACCTTCGGGTTCGCGCGCGCCGAGATCCTGGCGGCCCTGGCCAACTGTCTGCTGCTGCTCGGCGTGGGCGGGTTCCTGCTCTTCGAGGCGGTCCAGCGCTTCATCACCCCGGCCGAGACCCGGAGCGGGCTCACGATCGCGTTCGCCCTCGTCGGCATGGTCGCCAACGTGATCTCCCTCTCGCTGCTGCTGCGCGGGCAGAAGGAGAGCCTGAACGTGCGCGGCGCCTATCTGGAGGTGCTCGCGGACACGCTCGGCTCCTTCGCCGTGCTGATCTCGGCGGGCGTCATCCTGGCCACCGGCTGGCAGGCCGCCGACCCGATCGCCTCGCTGGTGATCGGCCTGATGATCGTCCCCCGTACGGTGAAACTGCTCAGGGAGACGCTCAACGTGCTGCTGGAGGCGGCCCCGAAGGGCGTGGACATGGGCGAGGTACGGGCCCACATCACCGCGCTGCCCGGGGTGCTGGACGTCCACGACCTGCACGCCTGGACGATCACCTCGGGGATGCCGGTACTCTCCGCGCACGTGGTGGTGAGCCAGGACGTGCTGGACTCGGTCGGCCACGAGAAGCTGCTCCACGAGCTCCAGGGATGCCTCGGCGTCCACTTCGACGTCGAGCACTGCACCTTCCAGCTGGAGCCGAGCGGCCACGCCGAGCACGAGGCCAGGCTCTGCCACTGAGCCGCCGACCGGGGCGGACCGGCCGGAGCGGGGCGGGGACCCGGCCGGACATGCCACGACCCGAGGTACGGACGAGCGGCTTTTGTGCGGCAGACTTGGGCGGACTCGACGGGACCGGCGCACCGGGCCGGGACCATAGCGAAGGATGGGTATGCCGACCACACCAGCCACCGCGGCGCACAGCTCGTCGAACGGCACCGCAGACGCGATCATGCTCGAACTGGTCGACGAGAACGGCACCACCATCGGCACGGCGGAGAAGCTCTCCGCCCACCAGCCGCCGGGTCGGCTGCACCGCGCCTTCTCGGTGTTCCTCTTCGACGAGCGGGGGCGGCTGCTGCTCCAGCGGCGCGCCTCGGGCAAGTACCACTCCCCCGGTGTCTGGTCGAACACCTGCTGCGGCCACCCCTACCCCGGTGAGGCGCCGTTCGCCGCCGCCGCCCGGCGCACGTTCGAGGAGCTGGGGGTCTCGCCCTCCCTGCTGGCCGAGGCGGGCACGGTCCGCTACAACCACCCGGACCCGGCCTCGGGTCTGGTGGAGCAGGAGTTCAACCACCTCTTCGTGGGCCTGGTCCAGGACCTGCCGCGCCCGGACCCGGAGGAGGTCGGCGAGACGGCGTTCGTCACGCCCGGCGAGCTGGCCGAGCGGCATGCCGAGGCGCCGTTCTCGGCGTGGTTCATGACCGTGCTGGACGCCGCGCGGCCGGCCGTCAGGGAGCTGACCGGGCCGTCCGCCGGCTGGTGAGCGGACGCGGGGCGCCCGGCCGGGCGCCCCGCACGGGCCGGGTCAGGGCCTCGGACCCAACGGCAGCGCCGCCCAGATGATCTTCCCGCCGCCCGCGGTGTGCCGCACGTCGCAGGCGCCGCCCGCCTCCCTGGTGATCTCCCGGACCAGGAGCAGCCCGCGGCCGCCGGTCTGCCCGTGGTCCGTCTCCAGGGCCGTCGGCCGGTAGGGGTGGTTGTCCTCCACGGACACCCTGATCCATTCCGCCCCGACGGCCACCTCGACGCCGAGCTCGGGCGACAGCAGCGCCGCGTGCTTCACCGCGTTGGTGACCAGCTCGGAGACGATCAGCAACAGCCCCTCCGCGATGTCGGCGCCGATCGGCACGCCCTGGCGTCTCAGCAGATCGCGTACGGCGTGCCGCGCCCGCGGTACGGACGCTTCCACGGCCGCGGCGGTGAACCGCCAGACGCCTTCGTACGACATGGGCCGAGCGGGGATACTCCCGCGGCTCTCCATAGTCCGGTACCCGCCCTCGACTCGTCGGTGACTGCACGCCGAGTACAGAGTGCGCGGCACGGTCGCCGCGCCGGACCACTGAATGGAAGTCACCCCCTAACGACCGTTATCGACCTCCATTGCCCTCTATCGACAGTTCTTGTTCGAGACTGCTCGGCCGGCTCAGCTCCCGGACTGGTTCCGGTCCTCGTCGGGCGGGGCGCCCGGCCGCGGGACCCGCCGCGGGAGGCTCCTCACGGTGCGTACGTGCACGGCCACCCCTTCCTGATCACAAGTTCGAACGCGGCCGATAGCATCCGGCGCATGGACCGCAGGGAACCCCGGCTGACGCACGCCGTCGCGGACGGTGTCGCCACCGTCGTCATCGACAACCCCGCCAAGCGCAACGCGATGACGGCCGCGATGTGGCGCGCGCTGCCCGTGCTGCTGGAGCGGCTGGCGGCCGACGGCTCGGTGCGGGCGCTGGTGCTGACGGGCGCCGGGGACACCTTCTGCGCCGGGGCGGACATCTCGTCGCTCCGCGCCCCGGCCGGATCCGGCGGCGCTTCTTCGTCCGGCGATCCCTCCTCGCCCGACGGCCCCTCCCCGTCCGGGAAGACGGCCGGGTCCGGCGGTCCGCCGGACGGTCCGCAGTCGCTCGCGGTGGCGGCGGAGGAGGCGCTGGCGGCGTTCCCGCTGCCGACGCTGGCGGCGATCCGCGGCTACTGCGTGGGCGGTGGCAGCCAGCTCGCGGCCGCCTGTGACCTGCGGTTCACGGAGGAGGGCGCGTCGTTCGGGGTGACCCCGGCCAGGCTGGGCATCGTCTACCCCGCGTCGTCGACCCGGCGGCTGGTGGCGCTGACCGGGCCCGCCACGGCGAAGCATCTGCTCTTCTCGGGCGAGCTGATCGACGCCGCGCGGGCGCTGCGGTCCGGTCTGGTGGACGAGGTGCTGCCGGCCGGCGGCCTGGACGCGCGGGTCGACGCGTACACGCGGACGCTGGCCGCGCGTTCGCGGCTCACCCAGGCGGCGGCGAAGGAGTTCGCCGACGGACGCCGGGACCGGGACGCGCACTGGGCGGAGCAGGCACGGCGCAGCGGCGACACCGCGGAGGGCGTCGCCGCGTTCCTGGAGCGGCGCGCGCCGCGGTTCGCCTGGCCCGAGGAGCCGAGCTGACGGTCCCTCGGGCGCGCGCCGCCGGGCCCGTGCCCCGTACGGTCCCCGGCTCGGCGGCCCCGCCCGGGCGTCCGGTCCGCCCGGGCTTCGGGCCGCGTCCGGCGCCGGGGGCGAGGCGGCGGCCTACCGGCCCTGGAGGAGGACGGGCGCGTTCCCGGCGCGGAACTTCTCGACCAGGGCGGCCGGGGCCTTCTCCGGCGAGCCCGCGTCGTAGGGCGGCTGCGGGTCGTACTCGGTCAGCAGCTGCACGGCCATGGCGTGCTCGTCGTCCACGAGCCGGCCGGCCAGGGCCAGTCCCATGTCGATGCCGGAGGAGACGCCCGCCGCCGTGACGTACTTGCCGTCGAACACCACGCGCTCGCCGGTCGGCTCGGCGCCGAACCCCCTCAGCGCGTCCAGCGCGAGCCAGTGCGAGGTGGCGCGCCGCCCGTCGAGCAGTCCGGCCGCCGCGAGCAGCAGCGATCCGGTGCAGACGGAGGTGGTCCAGGTGCTGGTGGCGTCGGCCGCGCGCAGCCAGCCGAGGAGGGTCTCGTCGTTCATCCGGTCGCGCTGGCCGGGGCCGCCCGGGACGACCACCACGTCCGGCGTCGGCACGTCCGCGAACGTCCGGTCGGCGACGAGCGCGAGGCCGCCGCTCTCGTTGCGCACGGGTCCGGTCCGTTCGGCGACGAACACGGTCTCCGCGCCGGGGAGGTGCTGGAGCATCTCATAGGGGCCGACGGCGTCGAGCGAGGTGAAGCGGTCGAAGAGTGCGATGGCGATCTGCATGGTTCCTCCGTGGTTCGTCGGGTGGCCCAGAAGGGCCGGGAGGGGTCCGGTCATCCCCCGGCGGGCCGGGGGCGGAAGCGTCGGCGGTATTCGGCGGGGGCCGTGCCGAGGGCCTTGACGAAGGCGCGGCGCATGGCCTCGGGGGTGCCGTATCCGCAGGCGTGCGCGATGCCGGCGACCCCGTCGGTGGTGTCCTCCAGCAGGCGGCGGGCGTGTTCGAGGCGGACCCGGTCGACATAGCGGCCCGGGGTGAGGCCGGTCTCGGCCCGGAAGGCCCGGGCGAAGTGGCGGGGCGAGAGCCGGGCGCGGGCGGCCAGTGCCTCGACGGTGAGGTCGGCGGCGGGGTGCTCGGTGATCCAGTGCTGGACCTGGCGCAGCGGTTCGCGCCGGGCGGTCTGCGCGGTGAGCTGCGCGCTGAACTGGGCCTGGTTCCCGGGCCTGCGCAGGAAGACCACGAGGTTGCGGGCGACCGCGAGGGCGATGTCCCGGCCGTGGTCCTCCTCGACGAGCGCGAGGGCGAGGTCGATCCCCGCGGTGACGCCGGCCGAGGTGGCCAGCCGGCCGTCCCGTACGAAGATGGGGTCCGGGTCGACCTCGACGGCCGGGTGGGCGCGCGCGAGGTGGTCGCAGACGCTCCAGTGCGTGGTCACCCGGTGCCCGTCCAGCTGCCCGGCCTCGGCCAGCAGCAGCGCGCCGGTGCAGACGGAGACGAGGCGTTCGGCGCGCGGGGCGTGGTCCCGCAGCCAGTCGACGAGCGCCGGGTCGGGGGCTCGGGTGCCCTCGCCGCCGGGGACCAGCAGGGTGTGCGGCGGCTCCGCGTCGGCGAGTGCGGCGTCCGGGACGAGGACGAGGCCGCTGCTGGTGCGCACCGGGGCGCCGTCGAGCGACGCGGTGCGCAGCCGGTACCCGGCCCCGGGGAAGCGGGCGGCCCCGGCGAAGACCTCCGACGGCCCGGTCACGTCCAGGCTCTGGACGCCGTCGAAGAGGACGACGAGTACGGATCGCTGCGCCATGTCCACCATCCTCGGCGGCGGCGCGGGCGGCCGCAATGACGAGGTTCCCACCTTTTCGGCCATCGCCCGCGGGCCGTGGACGTCGGGCCGCTCCGGGGGGTGACGGGCCGCGGCGGGCCACCGTAGCGTGCCGGTATGACTACTCTGCCGCCGCGCGCCGGACGCCGCTGCCACCACGTCGTCAACCCGCTGCACTCGACGGTCTACTTCTCCCCCGACCTGGGCAAGGAGTTCGGGGAGCTCGGCGTCGACGATCCGGCCGCCGTCTACTTCGCCGCGCGCGGGGCGGCGCTGGGCGCCGTCGGGCCCGGCGCGGTCACCGCGGCCTTCTACAACTTCGACCACGCCCTGGTGGCCCGGCACCTGCCCGCCCTGTGGTCCGCGGTCCCGCCGCAGGCGGCCCTGGACGCCCGGCTGCGCGCCGCCGACGCGACCCTGCGCCGGCTGCTGGGCGAGGAGGCCGTCGCCTCCGCCGAACTGGCCGAGGCGGCCCGGCTGGCCCTGCGCGCCGCCGAGGCGTGCACCCGACACGCCCGGCCGCTCTACGCCGCGCACGCGGATCTGCCGGTGCCCGAGGAGCCGCACCTGGCGTACTGGCACGCCGCGACGCTGCTGCGCGAGCACCGGGGCGACGGCCACGTCGCCGCCCTGCTCGCGGCCGGTCTCGACCCGCTGGAGGCGCTGGTCTCCCACACCGCGACCGGCAAGGGGTTCAGCCCGCGCTGGCTCCTGGCCACCCGGGGCTGGTCGCAGGACGACTGGGACGCGGCCGCCGGCCGGCTGCGCAGGCGCGGACTCCTTGACGGCGAGGGCGAGTTGACGGCGGCGGGCGCGGCGCTGCGGGCGGAGCTGGAGGAGACCACGGACCGGCTGGACCTGGCCCCGTACGAGCATCTGGGCGCGGCGGGCGTGGCCCGGCTCACCGAGCTGGGGGGCGGATTCCTGACGACGGCTCTGGCGGCGGGCGCGTTCCCCGCCGGCCTGGTCGGCAGGGACTGACCCCGGCGCCGGCCGGGCCGTGACACCCGTCACGGCGGGGAAGAAGCCGTGACGGGGTGGCCGGGCGACACGGCGCCCGGCCACCCGGCACAATGCAGGACGAAGGGGCCCCGCCCCGTGAGCACGACCAGTACAGCCCGTACAGCCCGTACGAGAAGGCGAGTCGGTAGAACCGTGACGACGTCCATCGAAGGCAGGATCGCCGAGGAGCTCGGCGTACGCGAGCGGCAGGTGAAGGCGGCCGTCGAGCTGCTCGACGGCGGGTCGACCGTGCCGTTCATCGCGCGCTACCGCAAGGAAGCGACCGAGATGCTCGACGACGCCCAGCTGCGCACCCTGGAGGAGCGGCTGCGCTATCTGCGGGAGCTGGAGGACCGCCGGACGGCGATCCTCGACTCCGTGCGCGAGCAGGGCAGGCTGGACGAGGAGCTGGAGGCCCGGATCAGGGCGGCCGACACCAAGGCGCGTCTCGAGGACATCTACCTGCCGTTCAAGCCGAAGCGGCGCACCAAGGCGCAGATCGCCCGGGAGGCGGGGCTCGAACCGCTCGCCGACGGGCTGCTGGGCGACCCGTCGGTGGAACCGTCGGCCGCTGCCGCCGCCTTCGTCGACGCGGACAAGGGGGTCGCGGACCCGGCGGCCGCGCTGGAGGGCGCCCGCGCGATTCTCACCGAGCGGTTCTCGGAGGACGCCGACCTGATCGGCGAGCTGCGCGAGCGCATGTGGACGCGCGGCCGGCTGGCGGCGAAGGTGCACGAGGGCAAGGAGGAGGCGGGCGCGAAGTTCGCCGACTACTTCGACTTCGCGGAGCCGTTCACCGAGCTGCCCTCGCACCGGGTGCTGGCGATGCTGCGGGGCGAGAAGGAGGGTGTGCTCGACCTGGTCCTGGAGCCGGAGGAGCCCTCGGAGACGCCCGGCCCGTCGTCGTACGAGGGCATCGTCGCCCAGCGCTTCGGGGTGGGCGACCGGGGCCGTCCGGGCGACAAGTGGCTGGGCGAGACCGTGCGCTGGGCCTGGCGGACCCGGATCCTGGTGCACCTCGGCATCGATCTGCGGCTGCGGCTGCGCACGGCCGCGGAGGACGAGGCGGTGCGGGTGTTCGCGTCGAACCTGCGCGATCTGCTGCTGGCCGCACCGGCCGGGACGCGCGCCACGCTGGGGCTGGACCCCGGTTTCCGCACGGGTGTGAAGGTCGCCGTCGTCGACGCGACCGGCAAGGTCGTCGCCACCGACGTCATCCACCCGCACGTGCCGGCGAACAAGTGGGACCAGGCGCTGGCGAGGCTGGAGCAGCTGGTGCGGACGCACGCCGTCGAGCTGGTCGCGATCGGCAACGGCACGGCGTCCCGGGAGACGGACAAGCTCGCGGGCGAACTGATCGAGAAGCACCCCGAGTTGAAGCTCACCAAGGTGATGGTGTCGGAGGCCGGCGCCTCGGTGTATTCGGCCTCGGCCTTCGCCTCGCAGGAACTCCCGGACATGGACGTGTCGTTGCGCGGCGCGGTGTCGATCGCGCGGCGGCTCCAGGATCCCCTCGCGGAGCTGGTGAAGATCGACCCGAAGTCGATCGGGGTGGGGCAGTACCAGCACGACCTGTCCGAGGTGAAGCTGTCGCGGTCGCTGGACGCGGTCGTCGAGGACTGTGTGAACGGTGTCGGGGTGGACGTCAACACCGCGTCCGCGCCGCTGCTCTCGCGGGTGTCGGGGATCGGCGCGGGTCTCGCGGAGAACATCGTCGCGCACCGCGACGCGAACGGGCCCTTCCGGTCGCGCCGGGCGCTGAAGGACGTGGCGCGGCTGGGCCCGAAGGCGTACGAGCAGTGCGCGGGCTTCCTGCGGATCCGGGGCGAGGACCCGCTGGACGCGTCGAGCGTGCACCCGGAGGCGTACCCGGTGGTGCGGACGATGGCGAAGCGGACGGGCGGGGACGTGGCCTCGCTGATCGGGAACACCGGGGTGCTGCGGTCGCTGCGGGCCGACGACTTCGTGGACGCGAAGTTCGGTCTGCCGACCGTCACCGACATCCTGAAGGAGCTGGAGAAGCCGGGCCGCGACCCGCGTCCGGCGTTCCGTACGGCCGCCTTCAAGGAGGGCGTCGAGAAGATCGGCGACCTGGAGTCCGGCATGGTGCTGGAGGGCGTGGTCACCAATGTGGCGGCGTTCGGCGCGTTCGTGGACGTCGGGGTGCACCAGGACGGTCTGGTGCATGTGTCGGCGATGTCGCGCACGTTCGTGAAGGATCCGCGGGACGTCGTGAAGCCGGGCGACATCGTGAAGGTGAAGGTCCTGGACGTCGACATCCCGCGCAAGCGGATCTCGTTGACGCTGCGGCTGGACGACGAGGCCGGCGCGGCCGGTCAGGGCGGCCCGCGGCGGGAGCGGGGCGGGCAGGGCGCCCGGCCGCCGCGGCCGCGTCAGGGGCAGGACCGGCGCGGCGGCGGCTCCGGCCGTCCGGCGCCGGCCCCGGCGAACAGCGCGATGGCGGACGCGTTGCGGCGGGCCGGGCTGGCGGGTCCGGACCAGGGCGGCCGGAGGCGCTGACCCCGGGGCGGGCCCGGGGCCCGGGCCCGCCCCGGGTCCCGGCCCCGGGCCCCGGACGGCCGTTCCCCGACGGCCCCATGGGCGCGGAGACCGCCTCGCGGGGTCAGAGTTCCCGGACCCCGCCGTCCACGACCTCGACGCGTCGGGTCGTCCGCACCGCCTCCAGCATCCGCCGGTCGTGCGTGACCAGCAGCAGGGTTCCCGGGTAGCCGCTCAGTGCCGATTCCAGCTGCTCGATCGCGGGCAGGTCGAGGTGGTTCGTCGGCTCGTCGAGGACCAGCAGGTTGACGCCCCGGCCCTGGAGCAGGGCGAGCGCGGCCCGGGTGCGCTCGCCCGGCGAGAGGGTGGTGGCGGGGCGCAGCACATGGTCCGCGCGCAGACCGAACTTGGCCAGCAGCGTGCGGACTTCGGCGGGTTCGGTGTCGGGCACGGCCGCGCAGAACGCGTCCAGCAGCGACTCGGTGCCGTGGAACAGTTTCCGCGCCTGGTCGACCTCGCCGACCACCACGCCGGAGCCGACTGTGCCGTGCCCGCCGTCCAGCGGGATCCGGCCGAGGAGCGCGGCGAGGAGCGTGGACTTGCCCGCCCCGTTGGCGCCGGTGATCGCGACCCGGTCCGCCCAGTCGATCTGGAGGGAGACCGGGCCGAGGACGAAGTCGCCCCGTGCGACGCGCGCTTCGCGCAGGGTCGCGACGACCGCGCCGGACCGGGGCGCGGCGGCGATCTCCATCCGCAGCTCCCACTCCTTGCGCGGTTCCTCGACGACGTCGAGTCGTTCGATCAGTCGCTGGGTCTGCCGGGCCTTCGCGGCCTGCTTCTCGCTGGCCTCGCTGCGGAACTTGCGGCCGATCTTGTCGCTGTCGGTGGCCTTGCGGCGGGCGTTCTTCACGCCCTTGTCCATCCAGGAGCGCTGCATCTGGGCGCGGCCTTCGAGCGCGGTGCGCTTGTCGGCGTACTCCTCGTACTCCTCGCGGGCGTGCCGGCGGGCCCGCTCGCGCTCCTCCAGGTAGGCCGCGTATCCCCCGCCGTACAGGGTGATCCGCTGCTGGGCCAGGTCCAGTTCGAGGACCTTGGTGACCGTGCGCGTCAGGAACTCGCGGTCGTGGCTGATGACGACGGTGCCGGCGCGCAGCCCGGAGACGAAGCGCTCCAGCCGTTCCAGTCCGTCGAGGTCGAGGTCGTTGGTCGGCTCGTCGAGCAGGAAGACGTCGTAGCGGGAGAGCAGCAGGGAGGCCAGGCCCGCGCGGGCCGCCTGGCCGCCGGAGAGCGCGGTCATCGGCAGGTCCAGGCCGATGGTGAGCCCGAGGTCGGCGGCGACCTCCTCGGCGCGCTCGTCGAGGTCCGCGCCGCCGAGCGCGAGCCAGCGTTCCAGTGTCTCGGCGTACGCGTCGTCGGCGCCGGGCGCCCCGTCGACGAGGCCCTGCGTCGCCTCGTCCATCGCCCGCTGGGCGTCGGCGACGCCGGTGCGGCGGGCCAGGAACTCCCGCACGGTCTCCCCCGGGCGCCGCTCCGGCTCCTGCGGGAGGTGGCCGACGGTGGCGGCGGGCGGCGAGAGCCGCAGTTCGCCCTGTTCCGGCCGGTCGAGCCCGGCGAGCAGCCGGAGCAGGGTCGATTTGCCCGCGCCGTTGACTCCGACGAGGCCGATCACGTCGCCGGGCGCGACGACGAGGTCGAGCCCGGCGAAGAGGGTGCGGTCGCCGTGCGCGGCGGCGAGGTCCTTGGCAACGAGAGTGGCAGTCATCAGGGTGCCGATCCTACGGGCCGCGCCGCTCCGGCCGCGGGCCGCGGGCGGCGCGGCCGGGGCGGGGCGGGGCGGCCGGGCGGGGCGGCGGGGACCCGGTGGATCCCCGGCCCGGGTCAGCAGCGGGGGTCGGGCCGCGCCTCGGTGAGGCGGTGGGCCGCGCGCGCGTCCAGCAGGAGCGGGACCAGCTTGCGGGCGGACTGCCGCAGCGGCACGTACGCGCCCTTCCCGTCGGGGCGGGCGGTGACGCCGTGCAGGGCCAGCTCGTCCTTCACCTCGCCGTACTGCCGGGCGGTGAGCCGGTATCCGCACGGCGGGTCGCGGAGGACCTGCCCGGGGGCGGGTTCCTCGTTGTCGGCGCCGCCGAGGAAGACCGGGCCGCGGTCCTTGAACCCCGCCGCCCGGGACGCCGCGGTGGCGGCCGTGATCCGGCCGCGTCGTTCGCGTGCGAAGTCGAACAGGCCGTCCAGCGCGGTGAGCTGGGAGTCGACCCGGCGACGCCGGTTGAGCGCCGGGTCGGCCTTCTCGGCGTCGTCGAGCGCGTCGACGCGGGACTCGATGAGCAGGCCGACGGCGTGCTTGAGCCCCGCGGCGTTGCGCAGGATGCGTTCTTGTCCGTCGCCCGCGGTCTGCTCGACCGGGTCGCCGGTGACCGGGTCGGTCCAGATGCCGTAGAGGCCGCTGCTGTACCCGGCCCTGCCGGCGGCGGGGCGCACATGGTCCTCGGCCAGGGTCCGGGACTCGTCGTGGACGCGGTCGGAGGTGTTGAGGTTGCGGGGCCACAGGACGAAGAGGTCCTTGTCGTAGTAGGGCGGGGTGGCCCCGTACTCGTGCAGGTCGTAGATCACGTCCGGTCTCCGGTCGCGGATCACCGCCGCCATGGCGCGGGCCTCGGCGGTGTCCAGCGCGATGTGGTCGCGGTTGACGTCGGTGCCGTCGGAGTTGCCCCGGGTGTCCGCGGCGCGCCCGTCGGGATTGGCGGTGGGCACGACGAGCACGGTGGTGCGGGAGAGGAAGGCGCGGGTCGAGCGGTCCCGGGCGCGAGCCAGGTCGCGGACGGTGCTCAGGCACGCCTCGCGGCCGGACGGCTCGTCGCCGTGCTGGCTGCAGATCAGCAGGACCGTCTCCGCGGCACGGCCCCGGCTCCCGATCCGGACGAGCTGGAGCGGGCGGCCCCGCTTCGTGGCGCCGATCCGTTCGACGGAGACCAGGTCGCTGCCCCGGTCGACGGCGGCCAGGAAGGACTGTTCCTCCTCCTGGCTCGTCCAGCGGGCCCCGCCGGTGGCGTCGAAGCCGGTGCGGGGCGGTGCGGAGGAGGCGGGCTCCGCCGCGGCGGGCACGGTGACCAGCGGCATCGCGAGCAGAGCGGCCGCGACGGCCGGGGCCGGGTTCCGGCGGACGGATGCGCGCGGCGCCGGTATGCGGGGCTTCATGAACGGCTTCCTCCCGGGATGCGGTCGGCGGGACGCGGCGGCGTCACCCCCGCGGCGCGCACGGCGTGCGGTCCGGCCGCCGCGGGTGCGGAGCCCGTGGTGGCGCGTACCAGCGCGGCGGCGCCGCCGACGATCGGCAGCTGCGCGGACGTGCGGGCCAGGTCGAGGGTGAGGGTCGGGGTGGTGTCCGGCGGGTCGATGAGGTCCCGGTCGGTTCCGGCGAGGATCAGGGCGAGGCGGTGCCCGGCCGGGACGACGTGGTCGGTGGCGGCGAGCCGGAGGGTGACCGTGCGGGCCCGGCCCGGGACGAGCGGGCCGCCGTGCCCGGTGGAGGTGCGGGCGCCGAGGTCGGCCCAGCCCCGGCTGACGACGGTCTCGCCCACGGCGACCGTGTCGGCGCGGGTCTCCTTGAAGCAGGAGCTGTCGCCGGTGGTGCTCGCGCCCCAGCAGGTGCGCCGGTGGAGGGTGGTGATGCCCTCGCCGGACGCGCCGTAGTCGCGGATGGTGTCGGGGCCGATGTCCACGAGGACGGCGGAGAGGTGGGCGCTCGACGTGCTCGGGGCGGCGGTGACGGTCACCGTGGAGGATCCGGAGAGCCGCAGGTCGCGGGCGAGCGGCCCGGTGCGGAACCCGGCCTTGGCGGCCGTGGTGCGGTCCAGGTCGGCGGCCCAGTCCAGCTCGCCCCGCGCCGGGTCGTCGGTGAACGTCTCGGTGGCGCCGGGGCGGGCGGGCCGCAGTCCCAGGACGCCGACGCCGGGCGCCTCGCCGGGGCCGGGGCGCAGGGCGACGGCGGCGGTGGTGCGCGGCGGCCAGGCCCGGTCGGTGGTCCACTGGCCGGGGCGGCGTTCGACGTCGGCCATCGGTTCGCGCTCGATGCCGTTGTCGTAGCCGAGCAGGTAGTGGTCGAACCAGCGGTGCAGGGTGTCGACCCACTCGCGGCGCCGGTAGTCGAACGGGTCCACGTGCCCGGTCCCCGAGAGCCAGATCTTGCGCTCCACGCCCCGGGCCGCGAGCGCGTCCCACCACTGGCCGAGGTGCTTGGTGCGGACGTTGAGGTCCTGCATGCCGTGCACAGCGAAGACGCTGGCGCGCACCTTGCGGGCGTCCTTCACGTAGTCGCGCTCGGTCCACAGCGGGGTCCAGTCGCCGGAGCGGGGCGCCCCCTCGACGAGCCGCCGCTGGACGGCCGCGCACCGCCCGCGCGCCTCCGGGCTCTCCACGCCGTCGGAGAGCCACTCGGGTCCGCTGCCGTAGAGGGGCGCGCCCTGGGCGAAGTAGTAGTCGTACCAGGAGGAGATGGCCCCGATCGGGACGATGGTCCGCAGTCCCTCCACGCCGGTCGCCGCGACGGCGTTGGCGATGGTGCCGTCGTAGCTCTTGCCGATCATCCCGGTGCGGCCGTCGGTCCAGCGGGCGGTGGCGCGCTCGCCGCCGGTTCGGGTGGTGTAGCCGCGGGCGCGGCCGTTCAGCCAGTCGACGACGGCCTTCGCGGACCGCACGTCGGAGGGCCCGCCCACGTCGACGCAGCCGTCGGAGCGGTTGGTGCCGGCCAGGTCGACGGCGACGAAGGCGTAGCCGCGCGGCACGAAGTAGTTGTCGTAGTACAGCGGGAACCGGACGGGCCGGCCGTCGGCGTCGTACGTCTTGAGCTGGCTCTCGTTGCCCCGGCCGCAGCAGGAGTAGTACGGGCTGGCGTCCATGACGACGGGGATCTTCCGGCCCTGCCGGGCGGGTTCGCGCGGCCGGACGATGTCGACGGCGACCCGGTCGCTGCGCCCGTCCCCGTCGGCGTCCAGTCCGGTGTCGACCCAGACGGATTCGCGCACGGCGTTCGCGTACGAGTAGACGGGTTCGCTCCGCGGACCCGCTCCCGGGCGAGCTCGGAGGGGGTCCGCGTACCCGCCGGCCGCGCGGCCGGTCTCCCGGCTCCCCGACGGCCCGGTGCTCGCGCCCTGTGCCCCCGCCGGGGCGAGCAGAGCGGTCGTCAGGGCGGCCACGGCCGCCACCACCAGCGATCTGTACGTCTTGCGGGCGCCCCGCGCGCGAATCGGCATGGGCGGAAGGTACTCCCGGTCAACTCCCTTGCGACAGAGGGCGACCGGCGATGAACACGACGTGCTCACGCCAGATTTGGCGACGGCCGCCGTGTCGGCCGGATGGCGAACGTGTGACAGCGAAGGCCATGGACATGACTAAAAGGAAGTTACTCCGCATAGGGTCCTGAGAACAGCTCAGGAGCTGATCCGCACCGACGACTTGGAGCATTCGTGCACCGTAGACTCATCGTCCCCGGCGCCCTCGCGGCCTCCCTGCTGCTGGCGATCCCGGCCTCGGCCGCCGGAGGCACCGTGGGCGCCCCGGGCATCGGCGACCCCTACTACCCGGCCAGCGGCAACGGCGGCTACGACGTCTCCCACTACGACCTGCGGCTGAAGTACCAGCCCGCGACCGATCTGCTGGAGGGCACGGCGACGATCCTCGCCACCACCACGCAGGCCCTGTCCCGTTTCAACCTCGACTTCGGACTGGACGTGTCCGAGGTGCGGGTGAACGGCAAGCAGGCCGGCTTCGCCCGGAGCGGGGAGCAGGAGCTGGAGATCACCCCGTCGTCGGTCCTGCCCAGGGGCAAGTCCGTCTCGGTGGTGGTGCGGTACGCGGGGAAGCCGTCCGAGGTGAAGATCAACGGCTGGACCTCCTGGGTCCGCACCCCCGACGGCGCGGTGGCCGCGCAGGAGCCGGAGTCGGCCGCCTGGTGGTACCCCAGCAACGACCATCCGCTGGACAAGGCGACGTACGACATCTCGGTCTCGGTGCCGGACGGCCTCCAGGCGATCAGCAACGGCACGCTCCAGTCGCAGAGTTCGAAGCTGGGCTGGACCCGCTTCAACTGGCGCTCCAGCAAGCCGCAGGCCACGTATCTGACGACGCTGGCGATCGGCAGGTTCGACATCACGACGGACACCACGGCGGACGGCCTGCCGGTCGTCAACGCGTACAGCAGGAACCTCGGCGCCAACGGCGGCGCGGCACGCGCCAGCATCGAGCGCACCACCGAGGTCGCGGAGTGGCTGACGGAGGTGTTCGGCCCGTACCCGTTCGACGCGCTCGGCGGCTACTCCCCCGACGTCACCAGCGGGTTCGCGCTGGAGACGCAGACCAGGCCGTTCTACAGCCCCAAGCAGTTCGCGAACGGCGCGAACGTCTCCGTGATCGTCCATGAGCTGGCGCACCAGTGGTACGGCGACAGCGTGTCCGTCAAGGGCTGGAAGGACATCTGGATCAACGAGGGCTTCGCCCGGTACAGCCAGTGGCTGTGGTCGGAGAAGGAGGGCGAGGGCACCGCGCGGGAACTCGCGGACCACACCTACGCCCTGCACCCGGCGGATGACCCGTTCTGGACGGTGAAGCCGGGCGACCCGGGCCCGGACGACCAGTTCGACGGGGCCGTCTACGACCGCGGGGCCCTCGCCCTCCAGGCCCTGCGCGACAAGCTGGGCGACGAGACGTTCTTCCGGCTGCTGAAGGGCTGGCCGGCCGAGCACGCGTACGGGAACGCGAGTGTGGGCGACTTCGTGGCCTACGCCGAACGGGTCTCGGGCAAGCCGCTCGCCGGCTTCTTCGACACCTGGCTGTACCAGCCCACACGGCCCGAGGCCCCGGCGGCCGGCGCGCGTGCGCTGCGCGCGCCCGAGCGGCCCGCGTCGTGGCAGCGGATCGCCGCGACGAACACCATCCACGACCGGCACTGACACGACGTCAGAACGGCGGTTCGACGGACCCGTTCCGTTCCACGGCGGACGTCGCCGCCCTCTCTCCCCCGGAGGGCGGCGGCGTCCGCTCCTCGCGCCGGGCCGACGCGTCCACGGGCGGGCCCCGGCCGCTACGCTGGGGCGTCGACGCCGCCCGGCCGGTCCGGTCCGGCCGTCCACGGCCCGTCCGCCCGCGCACGAGGAGCGTCCCTTGACCGGTCCGGCCCCCGACTCCCGCCGCGAGACCCGCCCGACGCTGGAGGCGGTGGCGGCCCTGGCCGGGGTGTCCCGGGCGACGGCCTCCCGGGTGGTGAACGGCGGCGCGGGCGTGCGGCGGCCGCTCGTGGAGCAGGTGCGCCGGGCCGTCGACGAACTCGGCTATGTGCCGAACCACGCCGCGCGGACCCTGGTCACCCGGCGCACCGGCGCGGTCGCCGTGATCATCGACGAGCCGGAGTCCCGGATCTTCTCCGACCCGTTCTTCTCCCGCCAGATCCGCGGCATCAGCCGTGAACTGACGAGACACGACACCCAGTTGGTGCTGCTGCTGGTGGAGGGCGGCGGGGACTGCGACCGGGTCGCCCGCTATCTGGCCGGCGGACATGTGGACGGCGCGCTGGTCTTCTCGCTGCACACGGGCGGCGGACTTCCCGCCGTCCTCCGCGGGTCCCGTGTGCCCACGGTGCACGGCGGCCGCCCCGCCGACGGGCGCGCGGACCCGGCGGCCGTCCCGTACGTGGACTGCGACAACCGGGGCGGGGCGGCCGAGGCCGTCCGCCATCTGGTCGCCCTGGGCCGGTGCCGGATCGCGCACATCACCGGCCCCCTCGACCAGACCTCGGCGCTGGACCGGATCGACGGCTACCGCGATGTGCTGCCCGACGCCGATCCGGCGCTGCTGGTGACGGGCGACTTCACCGCCGAGGGCGGGGCCCGGGCGATGGCCCGGCTCCTCGACCGGGCACCGGGCCCGGACGCGGTGTTCGCCGCCAACGACCTGATGGCCTCGGGCGCCCTGCGAGTGCTGCGCGAGCGGGGCCGCCGGGTGCCCGAGGACGTGGCCCTGGTGGGGTTCGACGACATCGCCTCGGTCGCCGAGGCCACCGATCCGCCGCTGACGACGGTCCGTCAGGACATCGAGGGAATGGGCCGCTTGATGGTGCGTCTGCTGATGCGGAGGCTCAACGGCACGGACGGCGCCGCCGAAGAGGAGACCGGCCCCGTGATCACCCCGACCGAGCTGGTGCGCCGGGCCTCGGCCTGACCCGCCCGCCCCGGCCCCGGAGCGCCGCCCGGTGCGCCGCCCGCGCCCGGCGCGCGTACGGCAGATAGCGCAGCCGTTCGGGGAGCAGGGGGACGACGCGCCGCACCACCGCGCCCAGCCGCCGCAGCCTCCGTTCCTGGGCGTCCGTCCACTCCAGCCCAAGCACCGCGCGCGCCTCCGGCGGCATCAGGCCGACGGTGACGAAGCGCCGGAACCGGGCCAGCGGCGGCAGCAGCACCGGCCACAGCGCCCTCAGCGCCAGGCGCAGCGGCAGCGGCCCCCGGTCCGGCGGCGGCACGGGGCGGTCGGTCGCGATCAGGTCCTCGACGACCGCGTTCCGCTCGATCTCCTCGGCGAGCACCTTGTGGAAGTACGGCCAGAACTCCTCGATCGTCTGCGGCATGTCCCGGTCGCGGATGCCGAGCACCCTGCCCACCTGGAGCCACTCCCGGTACAGGGCGCGCTCCTGGGCCTCGGTGAACGGCCGCAGGAGATGCCGCGCGGCGTGCCGGTAGACCGGGAAGCCGGTGGCGTGCACCCACGCGTAGGCGGCGGGCGACAGCGCGTGGTACGGCCGGCCGCGGCTGTCGACGCCCCGGACGGAGCGGTGCAGCCTGCGGAGCCTGCGCCCCTCCGCGGCCGCCTCCTCGCCCCCGTACACCCAGAGCTGGAGCGAGCGCAGGGACCGCTCGCCGCGCCCCCACGGGTCGGTGCGGTAGACGGAGTGCTCGTCGACGCCCGCGCCGACCGCCGGGTGGGCGACCTGGAGGGTGAAGGCGGCGGGCAGCATCAGCAGGGCCCGGACGTCGCCGGAGATGGTCCAGAGCACCCCGCCGGGCGGTGGCGGCGCGGGGTCGTGGCGTCCGGCTGCTGCGGTGCTCATGCGGTGCTCCCGGCGGTCGGCCGGGCACGCGGTCGGCTGCCCGGTCCCGGTACGGACCAGTATGCGACGCGCGCCCGCCCCGCGGACCGGCCGGAGGGCGCCGGGCGGCGCGGGCCGCCCGTGCCCCGCACGCCGGGCGGGCGTGTCGCACCGGGCCTCCCGGGCGCCGCACTCGCCGCCGGGCCGGGCGGCTCAGTCGTGGTCGTACACCGTGACCGCTATGTCCCGGCTCAGCAGCCGCCGTTCCAACAGGGGCTCGATCCTGGACCAGGTGCCGCCCGCCAGCCCGCAGCCGATCCGGGGCATGTGGACGGACGCCCCCAGCTCGACGGCCCGGCCGGCCACGGCCTCCAGCGCCGTGTCGATCGCCTCGTAGCGCACCGGCACCCCTTTGCTGCCTCTGCGCATCCCCCGCTGCCCCACCATGTTCGCCACCCAGACGTACGGGCTCACCTGGACGAACTGCGCCGCGCCGAGACCGAAGTCGTTCCCCGCCCGCTCCCGGTGCCAGCGGCGGTACGCCGCCTCCGGCTCGGGCCAGCGGCGCGAGAGCGCCAGGACGAAGCCCTTGCCCCATCCGCCGAGGTCGTTGCAGACGTGCGCGATCAGCTTGACGCCGCCGCCCTGCGGAGCGGTGGCGTCGCCCCGGATGTACGTGATCTCCGACATGCGGCCACCGTACGGGCCGCCACTGACAACGGGTGCGGTGCGGCCGGGGCGACGGGCCCGACACCGGCCCGCGCGCGTTCGACGGGCCGCCGCCGAGCACTTTCACAAGAATGGTGAGACAGCAATACTGTTGAACCGATGGGGGCGGTTGCGCCGGGTCACCGCCGGGCCGGAGTGCGAGGAGCAGACATGGCGACCGGGACCGAGGACCCGACGACGCTCACCGTGGACGAGCTGGCGGCCCGCGCCGGTGTCACCGTGCGCACCGTGCGTTTCTACAGCACTCGCGGCCTGCTGCCGCCCCCGGTGATCGGACCGCGCCGCGTCGGGCACTACGGCGCCGAGCATCTGTCCCGGCTCGCGCTCATCGAGGAGCTCCAGCACCAGGGCATGACGCTGGCCGCGATCGAACGCTATCTGGAACAGCTGCCGCCGGATCTGAGCGCGCAGGATCTGGCGATCCACCGGGCGCTGGTGGCGTCCTGGGCGCCTGACTCGGCGGAGGACGCCACCCGGGCGGAGCTGGAGCGGCGGGCCGGGCGGGCGCTGAGCGAGCAGGACATCGCCCGGCTGGCGGCGATGGGCGTGCTGGAGCGCGCGGAGCCCGTCGACGGCCGCTACCGCGTGGACCGGGGGCTGTTGCGGCTCGGGGTCGAGCTGCTCGGCGTGCCGATCGCCCACGAGACGATCCTGGCCGCGCGCACGGTGCTGCTGAAGCACTCCCGGTCCGCCGCCCAGGAGCTGACCCGGCTGTTCCGGGACGAGGTGTGGGGGCCGTACCGGGAGCGGGAGTCGGATCCGGAGCATGTGGCGGCGATGAAGTCGCTCTCCGCCCACATGCAGCCGATGGTCCTCCAGGCGCTGGTCACCGCGTTCCAGCGCTCGTTGCGCGAGGAGCTGCGGGCCGCGTTCACGGCGGAGTGAACGCGGCCCGCCCGGCCGGGCGTCAGTCGTGGAAGGTCTCGCCCCGCTCGGCCTTCTCCACGAGCAGCGCGGGCGGCAGGAAGCGGTCGCCGTACCGTGCGGCGAGTTCCCGGGCGCGGGCCGTGAATCCGGGCAGCCCGCCCTCGTACCCGTTGATGTACTGGAGCACGCCGCCGGTCCACGGCGGGAAGCCGATGCCCATGATCGAGCCGATGTTGGCGTCCGCGACGGAGGTGAGGACGTTCTCCTCCAGGCAGCGGACGCTGTCCAGCGCCTCGGAGAACAGCATCCGCTCCTGCATGTCGGTGAACGGGACGTCGGCGCCGGGCCGGGTGAAGTGCTCGCGCAGACCGGGCCAGAGGCGGGTGCGGCCGCCGTTCTCGTCGTACTCGTAGAAGCCCGCGCCGCCGCTGCGGCCGGGGCGGCCGAACTCGTCGACCATCCGGTCGACGACCGCGTCCGCCGGGTGGGCGTCCCAGACGCCGCCGGCCTCCTCGACGGCCCGCCTCGTCTCGTCCCGGATCTTGCGGGGCAGGGTGAGCGTCAGCTCGTCCATGAGGGACAGGACCTTGGCCGGATAGCCGGACTGCGCGGCGGCCTGCTCGATCGACGCGGGCTCGACGCCCTCGCCGACCATGGCGACGCCCTCGTTGATGAACTGTCCGATGACGCGCGAGGTGAAGAAGCCCCGGGAGTCGTTGACGACGATGGGGGTCTTGCCGATCTGGCGCACGAGGTCGAAGGCGCGGGCCAGGGCCTCGTCGCCGGTCTTCTCGCCCTTGATGATCTCGACCAGCGGCATCTTGTCGACGGGCGAGAAGAAGTGCAGCCCGATGAAGTCGGCGGGGCGGGCGACGCCCTCGGCGAGGACGGTGATGGGCAGGGTCGAGGTGTTGGAGCAGAGCAGGGCGTCCGGCGCGACGACGTCCTGGATCTCCTGGAACACCTGGTGCTTGAGCGCGGGGTTCTCGAAGACCGCCTCGATGACGGCGTCGCAGCCCGCCAGGTCGGCCGGGTCGGCGGTCGGGGTGATGCGGGCCAGCAGCTCGTCGCGCTTCGCCTCGGTGGTGCGGCCCCGGGAGAGCGCCTTGGCGAGGAGCTTCTCGCTGTACGCCCTGCCCCGGGCGGCGGCCTCGGCGGTGACGTCCTTGAGGACGACGTCGATGCCGGCGCGGGCGCAGGAGTACGCGATGCCCGCGCCCATCATCCCGGCGCCGAGCACGGCGACCTTGCGGACCGTGCGCTTCTCGACGTCCTTGGGGCGGCCGGCGCCGGAGTTGACGGCCTGGAGGTCGAAGAAGAACGCCTGGATCATGTTCTTGGCGACCTGGCCGGTGACGAGCTCGGTGAAGTAGCGGGCCTCGATGGTCAGCGCGGTCTCGAAGTCGACCTGGGCGCCCTCGACGGCGGCGGCCAGGATGTTGCGGGGCGCGGGCATCGGGGCGCCGGCGGTCTGCTTCTTCAGGTTGGCGGGGAAGGCCGGCAGGTTCGCGGCGAACTTCGGGTTCGACGGGGTGCCGCCGGGGATCCTGTAACCCTTGACGTCCCAGGGCTGCCGGGACTCGGGGTGGGCGTCGATGAAGGCGCGCGCCCGGTCGAGCATCTCCTCGCGGGTGGCGGCGACCTCGTGGACCAGGCCGTTCTCCAGGGCGCGCCGCGGGGTGTACTGGGTGCCCTGGAGGAGGACCTTCAGCAGGGCGTCGGCGATGCCCATCAGGCGTACGGTCCGGGTGACGCCGCCGCCGGCGGGCAGCAGACCGAGGGTGACCTCGGGCAGGCCGATCCGGGAGCCGGGGGCGTCGAGGGCGATGCGGTGGTGGCAGGCGAGCGCGATCTCGTAACCGCCGCCGAGCGCGGTGCCGTTGATGGCGGCGACGACGGGCTTGCCGAGGGTCTCGATGCGGCGCAGGGAGTTCTTGATGGCGGTGCCGGTCTCGAAGACCCGCCGGGCGTCCTCGGGGCCGACCTTGATCATGTCCTTGAGGTCGCCGCCCGCGAAGAAGGTCTTCTTCGCGGAGGTGTAGACGATGCCGCGGATGGAGTCCTGCTCGGCCTCGGCGCGGTCCGCGACGGCGGCGATGGAGTCCTTGAACGCCTGGTTCATCGTGTTGGCGGACTGGTGGGGGTCGTCCAGCACCAGGGTGACGATGCCGGTCTCGTCCTGTTCCCAGCGGATGGTCGTGCTCTCGGTCATGGGTGTTCTTCTCCGTAGGCAGGGGTGGCCGGGGACGGTCAGAGACGTTCGACGACGGTGGCGATGCCCATGCCGCCGCCGACGCAGAGGGTGACGAGGCCGTACCGCTGGTCGCGCCGTTCCAGTTCGTCGATCAGGGTGCCGAGGATCATCGCGCCGGTGGCGCCGAGCGGGTGTCCCATCGCGATGGCGCCGCCGTTGACGTTGATCCTGTCGAGGGAGAGGCCCATGTCCCGGGCGAAGCGGAGCACGACGCCGGCGAACGCCTCGTTGATCTCGACGAGGTCGATGTCGTCGATGGTCAGTCCGGCCTTGGCGAGGGCCTTGCGGGAGGCGGGCGCGGGGCCGGTGAGCATGATGGTGGGCTCGGAGCCGGAGACGGCGGCGGAGACGATCCGGGCGCGCGGCGTGAGCCCGTACCGTTCGCCGGTCTCCCGGTTGCCGATCGCGACGAGCGCGGCGCCGTCGACGATGCCGGAGGAGTTGCCCGCGTGGTGGACGTGGTCGATCTTCTCGACCCAGTGGTACTTCTGCAGCGCGACGGCGTCGAAGCCGCCCATCTCCCCGATGGCGGCGAAGGACGGCTTGAGGGAGGCGAGCGTGTCGGCAGTGGTGCCGGGGCGCAGGTGCTCGTCGTGGTCGAGGACGACGAGGCCGTTGCGGTCCTTGACGGGGACGACGGACCGGGCGAACCTGCCGTCCTTCCACGCCTCGGCGGCACGTTCCTGGGAGAGCGCGGCGTACTCGTCGACGTCGCGCCGGGAGAAGCCCTCGATGGTGGCGATGAGGTCGGCGCCGATGCCCTGCGGAGCGAAGCCGGTCTGGAAGCTGGTCATCGGGTCCATCGCCCAGGCGCCGCCGTCGGAGCCCATCGGGACGCGGGACATGGACTCGACGCCGCCCGCGAGGACGAGGTCCTCCCAGCCGGAACGGACCTTGGCGGCGGCCAGGTTGACGGCTTCCAGGCCCGAGGCGCAGAAGCGGTTCTCCTGGACGCCCGCGACGGTGTCGGGGAGGCCGGCGGCGACGGCGGCGATGCGGGCGATGTCGGAGCCCTGGTCGCCGAGCGGGCTGACCACGCCGAGGACGATGTCGTCGACGGCCGCCGGGTCCAGGCCGGGGAAGCGGGCGCGGATCTCGTGGATGAGGCCGACGACGAGGTCGATCGGCTTGGTGCCGTGCAGGGCGCCATTGGCCTTGCCGCGGCCGCGCGGGGTGCGGATCGCGTCGTAGACGAACGCTTCGGTGCTCAAGTCAGCAGCCTTTCGAGGGTGGTTGGGCGACGAGGGCCAAAGGGGCGGCGGGAAGGCCGGACGGGGCGGGTCAGGCGAGCAGCGACCGGCCGATGATCTCCTTCATGATCTCGGTCGTACCGCCGTAGATGGTCTGGATGCGGCCGTCGGTGAACGCCCTGGCGACTGGGTACTCCGCCATGTAGCCGTATCCGCCGTGGAGTTGGAGGCAGCGGTCGGCGACGCGCTTCTGGAGTTCGGTGGCCCACCACTTGGCCATCGACGCGTGCACGGCGTCGAGCCTCCCGTCGGAGTGGTCGACGACGCACCGGTCGACGAAGGTGCGGGTGACGGCGCATTCGGTGGCCATCTCCGCGATCTCGAACCGGACGTGCTGGAGCTTGGCGAGCGGCCGCCCGAACGCCTCGCGTTCCTTGACGTACCGGGTGGTGATCTCCAGCAGGTGTTCGGCGGCGGCGATTCCGGCGACCGCTATGCCCATCCGTTCCTGGGCCAGGTTGGTCATCAGGTGGACGAAGGCGCCGTCGCGTTCGCCGAGGAGGTTCTCCTTGGGGACGCGGACGTCGCGGAAGAAGAGTTCGGCGGT
This sequence comes from Streptomyces tyrfis, assembly GCF_037034285.1. Classification (NCBI taxonomy): domain Bacteria; kingdom Bacillati; phylum Actinomycetota; class Actinomycetes; order Kitasatosporales; family Streptomycetaceae; genus Streptomyces; species Streptomyces tyrfis. Next base: position 194,235 of record NZ_JBAGJZ010000003.1, read on the forward strand.
GTCCTGGGACTTCTGGCCGATCTTGTCGAGGTTGCGGCCGCGCTCGAAGCCCTCGGCGCCGCGCTCGACCACGATCAGGGAGAGGCCCTTCGCCCCGCCCTCGGGAGTGGTCTTCGCGACGACGACCACCAGGTCCGCGAGGATGCCGTTGGAGATGAAGGTCTTCGACCCGTTGAGCAGCCAGTGGTCGCCCTTGTCCTCGGCGGTGGTCCGGATGCCCTGGAGGTCGGAGCCGGCGCCGGGTTCGGTCATGGCGATGGCGGTGATGGTCTCGCCGCTGCAGAAGCCGGGCAGCCAGCGCCGTTTCTGTTCGTCGGTGGCGAGCCCGGTGAGGTAGGGGCCGACGATGTCGTTGTGCAGCCCGAGGGCCAGGCCGGGGGCGCCGGCGCGGGTGAACTCCTCGGCGAGCACGGCGCTGTAGCGGAAGTCGGCGGTGCCGCCGCCCCCGTACTCCTCGGGCACGGCGAGGCCGAGCAGGCCCTGCCGTCCGGCCGCCCGCCATGCCTCGCGGGAGACGATGCCGTCCTTCTCCCACTGCTCGTAGTGCGGGAGGACCTCCTTGCCGAGGAAGGTGCGGACGGTTTCGCGGAACGCGTCGTGCTCTTCGGTGAAGATCTGCCGCTGCACTGCGGGCCTCCTGGCTCGGGGGTGGTGGTCGGTCGGGGTTCGCCGGGGCCCGGGCCGGCTCCGGCGGCGGTCCTCGGGCCCGTCACCCGGAGCGGGCGCCGTCGGTCCCCGAGAGCCGGGGGACGTCCCAGTCGGCGGCCACCGTCCCGTTGTCCGCGCCGGGGCGGGCGGGGCCGGTGCGTACCGCGGTGGGGGTGGCGGAGAAGCGGGGCGCCGGGGCGGGCTGGGTGAGTCCCCCGTGCTCGACGAAGGTGGCGCGGGCGGCGAGATGCGGGTGCCCGGGGGCCTCGCGGAGCGACAGCACGGGGGCGACGCACGCGTCACCGCCTTCGAACACCTCGGTCCATTCCGCGCGGGTGCGGGTCCTGAACCGTTCGGCGACGAGGGCGCGGAGCTCGTCCCACCGTGTGACGTCCCAGCGGTCCGGGGCGTCGTCGCCGAGGCCGAGGAGGGTGCGGAACTCGTCGTAGAACCGCTCTTCCAGCGGGCCGACCGCCATGTACCGCCCGTCGGCGGTCTCGTACGTGCCGTAGAACGGGCAGCCGCCGTCCAGCAGGTTGGAGCCGCGCCGGTCCTGCCAGCCGCCGGCCGCCAGCATCCCGTGGATCATGGTGGAGAGGTGGCTGGCGCCGTCCACGATCGCCGCGTCCACGACCTGGCCCCGGCCGCCGGGCGTACGGGCGTGCTGGAGCGCGGCGAGGACGCCGACGACGAGGTAGAGCGAGCCGCCCGCGTAGTCGCCGACCAGGTTGGCCGGGACGGCGGGCGGCTCGCCGGGCCGACCGATCATGGAGAGGGCGCCGGTGAGGGCGATGTACGCGATGTCGTGCCCGGCCGCTCCGGCGAGCGGCCCGTCCTGGCCCCAGCCCGTCATCCGTCCGTAGACGAGCCGGGGGTTGCGGGCGAGCGCGGCGTCCGGCCCGACCCCGAGGCGTTCGGCGACGCCGGGGCGGTAGCCCTCGATCAGGATGTCGGCGCGCCCGGCCAGTTCGAGCACCGTGTCCGGCCCGTCCTCGGCCTTGAGGTCGACGAGCACGGACCGCTTGTTGCGGTTGGTCAGGTCGTACGCCGGGTCGATGCCGAGCCCCGGACCGCCGGGGCGGTCGACCCTGACGACGTCGGCGCCGAGGTCCGCCAGGAGCATGGCGGCGAACGGCCCGGGCCCGATGCCCGCCAGCTCCAGCACCCGCACCCCCGCCAGGGGGCCGTCCGGTCCGTGCTCCGTCGTCGTCATCGAGCCCCCAGCGGTATGACACAACTGATGTAACAGCGATGATGCTAAGAACGCACCGCGCTCCGCACAAGCCTTTGGGGCGAGCAAGCGCTTGGTCCTGTCCGGGATCCTCCCCCACGGGCGCCGCCCGGCCGCGCATCGCCACGGCTGCCGCCATCCCCACGGCATGCCGGTGTCCGGCAGCCCCGCGGCGGGCTGCCGGACAGCGTTCGTTCTCGGCGGGACCCCGGCCTCCGCCCCGGCGGACCGGCTCATCTTTCGGCGGGGTTGGGCCTCCCCCTCAGCGGGACCAGGCGCAGTGCACATGGCGGCCGTGCCCGGGGTCGCCCGGGCCGAGGACCTCCTGTGCGCCGAGCTTCCTGCACGTGGCCATGAACTGCTTGTGCGGGGCGCCGCTGCCGACGTGGCGGCCGTTGATGTGCGTGACGTCGAAGGCGATCCCGGCGTAGTGCCGGGAGTTGCCGCTGTGGTCGCCGCCGACGATCTCGGAGACCGACAGCCGGTAGCCGTACTGGGTGCGCAGCTTCAGCAGCCCGCTCAGCATGCGGGGATCGAGCGGGACCCGTCGGTTGGGCTTGTCGCCCCACGGGCTGGTGAGCGCGCCCTTCCCGACGGCCGTGTCGACGATGTTCTGCCGCGCCGTCGACCCGGCGTGCCTGCCGCCCGGGTGGACGGTGGCCAGCGCGATCTGCTTCTGGGCCAGGATCCGCTCGGCCAGGGCCGCCCGGTCGCCGGCCGGCTTCCCGCCGGTCAGCAGGGCCGCCCAGGTGGCGGGCCCGACGACGCCGTCGGCCGTGAGACCGGCCGCCTTCTGGAACGCCTTCACCTTCGCCGTCGTCGTCGCGCTGAAGGCGCCGTCGACGGTCACCGCCTGACCGCGCGCCTTCAGCAGGGTCTGGGCCGCCTTCACGGCCGCGCCCTTCGCGCCGCCGCGCAGGGTGGTGACCAGCCTGGTCCAGGTGGCGGACCCGACGACGCCGTCCGGGGTGAGCCGCTGGGTCTTCTGAAACGCCTTCACCTCGGTGGTCGTGGCCGGTCCGAAGCTCCCGTCGGCGGTCACCGGCCGGCCCCGGAAGGTCAGCAGGTGCTGGAGCGCGGTCACGCCCGCGCCCTTGCTTCCGGCCTTCAGGGTCGGCCAGTCGGCCGCCGCCGGAAGCGCGGCCGCGTCTGCGGCCGCCGGGCGGACGCCCGCAGCGGCGAGGGAGGCCGCCGGTCCGGTGAGGACGGCCAGGGCGGCGATGCCGGCGGCGAGCCGGACGGCGGTGCGACGAGCGCGGACGGACGGTGTGTTCATGGAGCACTCCTCGGATGTGGGGCGGCCCGGGATGGGGCCGGAGAGCGGATGGCGTGGGTGATGAGTCCTGGTGCGGTACGACGGCGGAGGTTCGAGGACGGGGGCGGAGGAGCCCGGTCGGCCCTCGAAGCACCTGGAGGCGCCCCGGCCTCGCCGTGCGTCGGCGGATCGCGGGCCGCGCCCGCCGTGGTCAGCGGGCGTCCGTCCGCGGCGCGCCGCCCTTCGCGAGCGCCGCCAGTTCGGACCGGCCGCCGCGGAAGACGTCACGGTCCACCGGCCCCTCGATCCCGGGAGCCGATCCCGTCCGCGTGTGCTGCCAGAAGGACCAGGAACGCCCGGCGCCCGACACCTCCCGCGGTTCGCGGGAGCCGCTGCCGTAGCGGGCGAGCCACAGCGGATGACCGGCGAACGCCTCCCCCTTGCCGCCCATGCACTCCGCCACGAAGGACGCCCGGGTGTAGACGATCGGGGTGACGCCGAACGCCTTCCGTACCTCCTGGAGGAAGATCCGCGCCTGTTGGGTGCGGAGGCGCCGCGGGCACACCTCCTTGCCGCCGCCCGCGGGCAGCTTCTCCACGTCCAGCACCGGCGGCAGCTCGCCCGCGCCGTCCCCCCGGTAGCCGGCCGCCCGGGCGGTCGCGACGAAGTGCCCCGCCTGGGCCGCCCCGTCGGCCGTGTCCTTCGGGTCGAAGAAGTGGTACGGAGCACGGAACATCGGGGTCCGGGAGACTTCGGCGTAGTCGCGGGCGAACCACGAGTCCTTGCCCGAGACCCCTTGGGTGGCCTTGAGGAAGGCGAAGTCGTTCGCGGCGGCCACCCGGCGCCAGTCGATCTCCGTCGGCCTGTCGCGCCCCTTCGACTCGTGGTTGTGGTGGCTGGTGTCCACCCCGTCGACCGGATAGGCGGAGGGCGGTGCGGCGCCGACGGCCGGGGTGATCAACCCCAGCGCGACGAGAGCCGCGCCCACCAGGGTCCCGGTCAGCGCGAGACGCACTCGAACGGGTGATGACTGAGGCATATTCAAGCCTTCATGTTCGTCGGATGAGCAGACCTCGGATGCCGCCGTCGGCCACGAACGCACAGGTGGGAGCGGCCCTTCGAGGGGCCGATGACGGAGGCGGGGTCGCGGCGCCCGTCGGGCCGGCCGCTCCTCAACTGTGCAGCACCGCACGGGGGTTTCACTACGATCTGCGTCCCGCGAATCGATGCGCCTATGCAGAGCCACCATGCACGCCGCTGAACTGCGGTTATGCACGAAGAAAGTCGAGAAGTGCCGATGACGGACAGCACCGTGACAAACGACGACGAGCATCCGGGGCGGGATCTCGCGGAGTTACTGAGGAGTTGGTGGGAGGCGTCCGCGCGCGACGGCCGCGAGAAGCCCACCCAGCGGTCGCTCGCCAAGCGGCTGGGAATCGACCAGACCACCCTGTCGCGGTATCTGAATCCCGCGCACGCCTCCAACGCCCCGTGCCGGATCGTGGAGCAGTTGCACACGGCGCTGGGGGCGCCGGCGCACGAACTGGTCCGGGCCCGCGCCCTGGCCGAGGCGGCGGCCGGTTCCGCGTCGCCCCGGAGGCGTCCGAGGCCCGGGGGCCGTCCCGCCCCGTCGGCCGCCGCCGAGGACGGCGGCACACCGGCGGCCGTCCGCGACGCGGAGCCCGCGCCCGGGTTCGGCGGCCCGGACGCCGGGCCGGCGCCCGGGCACGGTGCGGGGACCGGCCGGCCTGGTCGCTCCCGCGTCGCGTGGACGGTCGCGGCGGCCTCGGCCCTCCTTCTGCTGCTGGTGGCCGGCTGGAGCGCCTGGTGGCCCGGGCCGGCAGCGGGACGCGGCGGCGCAGAGGCCGTCGCGGAGGTGTCCGACCAGCCGTCGGAGGGCACGGGCTGGCCGCTGGCGCGCAAGGGGAACGTGCTGTGGAAGGCCCGTACGGTGCAGCTGCTGCTGCGGGCGCACGGCTACGACGTGAAGGTCGACGCGGACTACGGACCGGCCACCGCGGAGGCGGTCAGGAAATTCCAGACGGCCCATGCCCTGACGGCGGACGGCAAGGTCGGGAAGGACACCTGGCCGCTGCTGATCACCACGGTCGATTCCCGCACCCGGGAGCCCGAGGCCGTCATGGCGGTGCAGTACCTGCTGCACCGGGCGGGGGTGGCGACCGACAGCACCGGCGCGTACACCCCGTCGACGATGCGGTCGCTGAAGGAGTTCCAGGCGTCCCGGAATCTGCCCGTGACGGGCGTCGGCGACGAGGCCACCTGGCGCGCCCTGCTCAACGCCCAGGGGCCGGATCAGCACAAATAGCCTCGCCCGGGCGGACGGACGGCGTCCGGGTCAGAGCGCCCAGGACACCAGCGTGCAGATCATCGAGACGGCCCAGACCGCTCCCGCGACGATGCCGAGGCTCATGCCCACCGCGACCCGGCGCTGGGCGAGATAGACGGTTCCCGGTCGCGTGGACGTTCGATGTTCAGTCATACGCACCAGTCTGCCCGTCAAGATCGCCGAGCGACATCCGTACGCGTACTCAACTCAATCGGCGTCTCCCGCCCGGCCGGTGCGCCGACCCGGTGCGCCCGGCGGGTCAGGCCGTGGCCTCCCGCAGCGCACGCCGACAGAGCGCGTCCGCCCTGCGGGTCGTCTCCGGCTGACGGTAGTCGCGGGCGAGCAGCAGGGTGTGGGCGCAGGCGTTGTCCAGTCCGGTCCGGTGCCCGACCGAGACGAAGACGGGTTTGACGCCGTCCTGGGTGCGCAGCGCCCGGCCCACCTCCTCGTCGCCGTCGAGCAGCGGCGACCAGTCGCCCCGGCGGGGTCCGGGCCGTTCATGGGCGAAGGTGAACGGGTTCTTGGCGACGCCGAACACCGGAAGTCCGGTGAGCACCCCGAGGTGGCTGGCGAGGCCCAGGCGTCGCGGGTGCGCCAGGCCGTATCCGTCGCAGATCACCAGCCCCGGGTCGACCGGCAGCGCCTCCAGCGCGGCCAGCACGGCCGGGAGCTCGCGGAAGGCCAGGAGGCCCGGGACGTACGGGAAGGCGACCCGGCCGGCGGCGGTGGCCTCGGCGACCACGTCGAACGTCGTCCCGTCGAGGACCACCGCCGCCGCCACGACCACATCGCGCTCGTCGTCGTAGGCGACGTCGACCCCGGTGACCCGGCCGACGCCGGGCGGCGGGCCCGGTTCGTCGAGCACCACGAGGGGGCGCAACGCGTCCTGCACGGCCCGGGCCTCGGCCTCGTCGGCCGGCGTCGTGAACGTTGTCATAGTGCCGTCAAGCCTAAGGGCTGTCCCGTGGGCCGTGTCGTGGGCCGTGCCGTGGTCCGCGGGGCACGGAGGTCCCCGGGGCGGCCGGGCCCCGTCCGGGAACCCGGGAACCCGGGCCATGTCCGTCCCGTAGCCTGGCGATCATGTTCGTACTGGAATTGAGCTACACCGCGCCCGTCGAGCGCGTCGACGCGCTGCTGACGGACCATGTCGCCTGGCTGGACCGGCATTACGAGGCCGGGGCGTTCATCGCGTCGGGACGCAAGAACCCGCGCGACGGCGGGGTGATCCTGGCGGCCGGGGGCGACCGTGCGCGGATCGAGGAGATCGTGGCGGGGGATCCGTTCGTCACGGGGGGCGTGTGCGAGTACCGGATCACCGAGTTCTTCGCGACCAAGACCTCCGAGCAACTCGCCCCGTACCGCGAGCAGTTGCCGTAGCCCGGCCGGGGCAGGCCCCGAGAAGGGGGCGTCGGCGGCCCTCGGGGCGGCCGGGGCGACGCCGCCGCCCCGGACACGCACCGCCCCGGGCGCCGCGGTCCCGGGCGCGCGGGCGCCGCTGCTTCCCCGCGCGTGCCACGCGTCCGTTCTCGCCCGCGGCCCAGCAGCCGCCGTCCGGTGCGCAGTCGACCGTGTCGTACGAGCCGGTGTCGACGGTGCGCCAGGTGCGTCCGCCGTCCCGGGTGAGGTCCGTTCCGGTGGGGCCGAGCGCCAGGGCGCGCGACGTGCTGTGCGGCAGCCGGGCGACGCCGGAGCGGTATCGCGGCGGCGGGGCGGCCGACCGCCGCCGGCCGCGGCCCGCGTCCCCGGTCACGGCCGCCGCGTGGGGCGACGGCCGGTCCGCGCGGTAGTCGCCGCCGACCGCGATGCCGTGACGGCGGTCGCGGAAGGCCGGCCCGAACACACCGCGCGCCGGATCGCCCGCCGGGACCGTCGGCGCGGACGCGGTCCAGGTCAGCCCCCCCCGGTCCGCGGAGTGCAGCACCCGCGCGGTGGCGCCGCCCCCGGTCGCCTGCCAGACGTCCCGGGCGCCGGATGTCACCAGGCACTGGCCGCTCGCGGCGAAGGCCGCCTCGCCGTCCTGGGCCTGCGGCATGCCCGCGTCGGGCAGCACCCGCCGGCTCCGGCCGCCGTCCCCGGTCGAGAGGACGCGGAACCTCCTGTCGACGGGGTCGCTCACCGCGAGCCCGTGCCGGCTGTCGAAGATGGCGAGGCAGTCGTAGCAGGCGCGGGGGTCGGTGTTGCGGAACGACTCCGCCCAGGTCGCTCCCCCGTCGTCCGTGCGGAACACCCGGGACGCCTCGCCCTCGCCGATGGACAGGGCCACCGCGCGCCGGTCGTCGAACGCCTCGATGCCACGGAGTTCGAGCCCCTCCCGCACCGCTCCGGGCGGCGACACGTCGCGCCAGCGGCGTCCGCCGTCGGTGGTGCGCAGCACCGTGCCCCGGGTCCCGGCGGCCCAGGCGGTGCGCCGGTCGACCGCGGCGAGACCCCGGAAGCGGGCGTCGGTCCCGGTGGCGGTGGGCGTCCGGACGGGCCGCTCACCGGCCGGCGGCCGGTCCGGCGGCGCGGCCGCGGCCTCCGGCGCGGCCAGTGCCGCGGTCAGTGCCGCCGCGCAGAGTCCCCATGCCGTCGGCCGAGTCGTCGTTCCCCTGGCCCTCATGGCGTCGGAAGCCAGGCCCTGCCTTCAAACCGCCGCCTGCCGTGCGGCGTCTGACACTTCCCCGAGCTCTCGGCTTCGCTCGAGCAGGGGAGACCCCATTGCTCGCGGCGTTGTCGGAGTCGTCCTCGTACGTCCAGTACGAGGACGATCCTCCGCCTTGCGATCGCACGCACCAGACGCCGCACGGCCCGGCCTCCGGCCGAACGACGGCACTTTGAAGACAGGGCCTAGCCCACGGGCCGGGCTCCGTCCAGGGTGACGGGCGGGAGAACGGGTACACGACCGGTGCGACGGCGCACGGTGACACAACTCACGCCACCGCCCTGTGCACGTGAACGTGGGTTCCGCCGTCTCTGTCGGTGCCGGGAACCGTTCGTCTGGCCGAGAAAGGAAGCAGGACTTGTCCACCGTCATCGAGCAGTCCGTGCAGGCCCGCATGGTCGCGTCCGCGCCGCGGATGGAAACCCTTCCGGCCACTCTGCAGTACGACCGCAGAGACCCGTTCGCCGTGCGCATGGCGTTCCCCGCGAGGGCGACCCTGGAAGGCGCCGAGGTGTCCTGGGAGTTCTCCCGGGAACTGCTCGCCGCCGGGGTGGACGAGGCCGCCGGGGTCGGCGACGTGCGCATCAGGCCGTACGGGCACGGCCGCACGGTGCTGGAGTTCCACGCCGTCGAAGGCGTCGCGATGGTCCACGTCCGCACCGCGGAGCTGCGGCTGTTCCTCGACCGCGCGCAGAAGCTGGTGCCGTCCGGCGACGAGCACCGCTTCCTGGATCTCGACCGGGACCTGACCGATCTCTTCGGGGAAGGCTGACGGGCGGCGGGCCGCTCCGTACGGCGGGCCGGGTCGTACGGGCCCGCGCCGCGTCGTGCCGTGCGCGGGCCTGCCGCGCGGCGGGCCGTGTCGTGCGTCGCGGACCGTCGTGCGGCGGGCCGGGGCGCGCCCCGTGGCGCGTCGTCCGGTCGTGTCGTTCGGCCGCCCCGCCCGGCGGGTCCCGTCGGTCCCGCGGTGCGGGCCGGGGCGGTCGACGCGGAGTCAGCGGTGGAGTAAGGCCCATGCCTTGCAGCCGCCGGTGGGGGTCAGCGCGGGGGCGAGCCCCCAGTCCCCGCCGTGCGAGTCGACGGCGGCGGCCAGCAACCACATGCTCTCGCTGCGGCGTTCGCGGCACTCCTCGGACTTCTCGGCCGAGCCGTGGGGCGGATGCTGGTCGTAGAGGATGACGCGCAGTGCGTCGAACTGCCAGTGGACTCTCAGCAGCATCTCCCGGTCCGGGGTGAAGCGGTAGGCGGAGGCGACCAGTTCGGAGGCGGCGAGAACGGCGGTCTCACGCAGTTCGGAGAGGCCGTGCCGGTCGAGGAGGTCGCCCACGGCTCCGCGGGCGAGGCCGGCGCAGAACGCCCCTCCCGGCAGTGCGAACGAGTAACTGAGGTTGTCCACCATCGGCGGCCGGGGGCCGACCGGTACGGGAGCCGGGAGGCAACGCAATGCGCCCTTCATCAAGATGCTCACATTTCCGGTAATTGTGTTGACGTTCACAACCGGGCTCAGTCGCCCCGGGTGAGACTTGCGCTACCGACGGTAGCGCAAGTAGGAGCACAGTGCTACTACTTGCCCGGTTCCGGTTGTTTCGTTCGACCCCGTCCCCGGAAAGGACCCCGACGTGCCACCCAGAAGCACCCCGACGGCCCGACAGCAACGCCTCGGCGCCGAACTGCGCAAGCTGCGCGAGCAGTCGGGGATGTCGGTCCAGCAGGCAGCGGCCCTGCTCGGCGTCGACCGCACCCGCATCCCGAACATCGAGTCGGGCCGCTTCGGGATCAGCGCCGAGCGGGTCCGCACCCTGGCGTTCAACTACGGCTGTCCGGACGCGGTCCTGGTCGACCTGCTCGCGGAGATGGCCCGGGAGCGCGCCACGGGGTGGTGGGAGGAACACCGCGGCCTGCTGCTTCCGTCACTGCTCGACATCGCCGAACTCGAACACCACGCGGTCGAGCTGGCCACCTCCACCACCATCCACATCCCCGGCCTGCTGCAGACCGAGGAGCACGCGCGGGCGCTCTTCGCCATGGCCGATCCCCCGCTGCCGGGACCGGATCTCGGCGCCCGCCTCGCGCTGCGGCTCCGCCGCCAGGAGGTGCTGGACCGGGACCGGCCCCCGTCCTACGAGGCGGTGGTCCACGAGGCGGCGCTGCGCATGCAGTTCGGCGGCCCGAAGGTGGCGCGCGCGCAACTGGAGCACATCGCCGAGCAGTCCGAGCGGGACCGGATCACGGTCCGGGTCATCCCGTTCACCGCCGGCGGCCTCCCCGGCGCCGGACAGTCGTTCACCTACGCGGGCGCCGCGGCGCCGCAGCTCGATACGGTGCAGCTCGACTCCTCGCACGGTTCGATGTTGCTGGACTCCGACATGCAACTCCGCCGGTATCGCGGCCTGTTGGAGCGTCTGCGCACACTCGCCCTGCCGGTCGGGGAATCACGCGACCTCATCCGAGCCATAGCCCGGGACCTCTGACCCGGCATCGTCGAGAGGACAGACCATGACCGAGATCCACTGGGACGATCCCTTCTGCAGCGAGGGCGCCAACTGCTTCCGCTTCGGCCTCGACGACGAGGGGCGGGCGTACATCGGCTCCACCACGGACGCCGACGTCCATGTCAGCGACTCCGTGGAGGCGCTGCGGGCGCTGATCTCCGCGGTGAAGTCGGGGGCGGCGGACCACCTGCTCTGATCCCCCCGGCCCGACCACGCCGCCGCCCCGTCACCCCCGTCGCCCGGCCCGCGCGGCCGCACGGGCGGCGCCGAGCGGCGCCCTGCGGCGAGCACGACCGCTCCGAGCACGCCGACCGCTCTGAGCGACCCTCCCGCGGGGCCGGCCGGGCCCCGCGGGAGGCTCCGACCGCCCCGGGAAATCCAGACAGGAGATGTCGGGTATCGCGGTTAGCTTCGGCCGCATGAATCACCCCGCCCGCCGGAACACGGACCGGCACATCGTGGTCACCGGGGCGCGTGCGAACAATCTGCGCGACGTCTCACTCGCCATCCCGAAGGAACGGATCACCGTCTTCACCGGAGTGTCCGGTTCGGGCAAGTCGTCCCTCGTCTTCGGCACGATCGCCGTGGAATCGCAACGGCAGCTGAACGAGACGTTCAGCTCGTTCCTGCGCAACCGGTTGCCGAAGCACGAGCGGCCCCGCGTGGACTCGATCGACGACCTGTCCGTGGCGGTCGTGGTGGACCAGAAGCCGATCGGCGCCAACATCCGCTCCACCGTGGGCACCATGACCGACATCTGGTCGGTGATCCGGGTGCTGTTCTCCCGGCACGGGACGCCGAGCGCGGGCACGGCGACCGCGTACTCGTTCAACGAACCGGACGGCATGTGCCCGGAGTGCGACGGCGTGGGGCGCACGGTGCGTCTCGACGTCGGCCGGATCCTCGATCCCGACAAGTCGCTCAACGAGGGCGCGTTGCTGCTGCCGGGGCTCTCGGTGGGCGGCTGGGAGTGGCAGTTGTACGCCGGCTCGGGCCGCTTCGACAACGACAGGCCGCTGCGCGACTTCACCGAGGAGGAGATGCGGCTCCTGCTGCACGGCGGTGGATTCACCGTCCGGGTGAGGACGAAGTCGTCCGAGGCCGAGATGCGGTTCGAGGGCGTCGTCGAACGCTTCACCCGGCTCCATCTGAAGCGGGACACCGAGGGACTCTCGGAGCGGCGCCGCGAGACCGCCCGCCGCTTCACCGTCGAGTCCGTGTGCGCGTCCTGCGACGGCGCCCGGCTGAACGCGGCGGCGCTCGCCACCCGGATCGACGGCCTCTCCATCGCCGACTACGGGCGGATGGAGGTCGCCGACCTGGTGAAGGTGCTAGCGGCGATCGACGATCCGGTGGCCGGCCCGGTGGCCTCGGCCGCCCGCGAGCGGCTGGAGCGACTGGTGGACATCGGCCTCGGCTACCTCAGCCTGAATCGCGAGACCGGCACGCTGTCGGGCGGCGAGGGGCAGCGGCTCAAGCTGGTCCGGCACCTGGGAAGTGCGCTGACCGGACTGACCTTCGTCCTCGACGAGCCGAGCGTGGGACTGCATCCGCGCGACGTCGGCCGGCTGGGCGACCTGCTGGTCCGGCTGCGCGACCGGGGCAACACCGTCCTCGTCGTCGAGCACGACCCGGATGTGCTGGCCGTCGCGGACCACGTCGTCGACATGGGACCGCGGGCGGGCGCCGACGGCGGACGCGTCGTCTTCGAGGGGCCGGTGGAAGGGCTGCGCCGGGCCGACACGCTCACCGGACGCTGCCTGCGCCGCCGGCCACGGCTCAAGGACACGTTCCGGTCCCCCACCGGATGGATGCCGGTGACGGGCGCCGGGCTGCACAACCTCAAGAACGTGGACGCGGCGTTCCCGCGGGGTGTGCTGACAGTGGTGACGGGAGTGGCCGGATCCGGCAAGTCGACGCTGGTCTCGCGGGTGTTCACCGAGGCGTACCCGGACGCCGTGGTCGTCGACCAGGGCGCGATCACCGCGTCGTCGCGTTCGACCCCGGCGTCCTTCCTCGGCGTGCTGGACCCGATCCGCAGGATCTTCGCCCGGGAGAACGGCGTCGATCCGGGACTCTTCAGCTTCAACTCCTCGGGAGCCTGCGGACATTGCTCGGGGCGCGGGGTGATCTCCACCGACCTCGCGTTCATGGACCCGGTGACCGCCGTCTGCCCGGTGTGCGAGGGCCGGCGCTTCGACGACGAGGTGCTGCGCCACCGGGTCGGCGGCGCGTCCATCGTCGACGTGCTGGAGATGACGGCCGCACCGGCCGCCCGCCTCTTCGACGACCCGGCCCTGTCGCGCCGACTGCGCGCGCTCGACGACGTCGGCCTGGCGTACCTGCCCCTGGGCCGGTCGCTCAGCACGCTCTCGGGAGGCGAGCGCCAGCGCGTCAAACTCGCCACCCGGCTGCACCGGACCGGCGTCGTGTACGTGCTCGACGAGCCCACCGCCGGGCTGCACATGGCGGACACCGGCGCGCTCGTCGACCTGCTGGACCGGCTGGTGGACGCGGGCAACAGCGTGATCTGCGTGGAACACGACCTGGACGTGCTCAGGCGCGCGGACTGGGTGATCGACCTCGGCCCCGAGGGCGGCCGCAACGGCGGCGAAGTGCTCTTCCAGGGGACTCCGGCCGGACTGCTCGACCACCCCACCTCGTTCACCGCCGCGTATCTGCGCCGGGACCTGGGCCCGGACCCGGTCCGCGGTCCGGAACCGCCCCCGGCCGACGGGGCCGGAACGCCCGTCTCCTGACCGACGGCCGGAAGGGGTTCGCGAGCGGCTCGGCGGGGTTTGGAGGGGGCCGAGTTGGCGACGGTCTTACCGCCGCTTTAACCTACGGTCTCGTAACCTACGTGTCCGTAGGTAAACCTCCCGTCCCCAGGAGTCCCCCGTGACCATCACCGCTCCCCACCTCGGCAGTTCCAAGGCGTGGACCGACACACAATTGCTGTACGCCCTGGAAGAGGCGGTGGAGCGGGAGCTCAACCGGCACCTCAAGGTCGCCAAGGACTGGATGCCGCACGAGTACGTGCCGTTCTCCGACGGGCGGAACTTCCCGGGCGTCTTCGAGGACGGCGAGGAGTGGCGGGCCGACCAGTCCAAGGTGACTGACATCGGCAGGACCGCCCTGGTCGTCAATCTGCTGACGGAGGACAACCTCCCGAGCTACCACCACGAGATCGCCTCCCTCTTCGGCCGCGACGGCGCCTGGGGCACCTGGGTGCACCGCTGGACCGCCGAGGAGGGCCGGCACGGCATCGTGATGCGCGACTACCTGCTCACGTCGCGCGCCGTGGACCCGGACAAGCTGGAGCGGTTCCGGATGGCGCACATGGCGGAGGGCTTCGAGTCCGACAACCGCCACTCGATGCTGCGCTCCGTGGCGTACGTCGCCTTCCAGGAGCTGGCCACCCGCGTCTCGCACCGCAACACCGGCCATCAGTCGGGCGATCCGGTCTGCGACCGGATGCTGGCGCGCATCGCGACCGACGAGAACCTGCACATGGTCTTCTACCGCAACCTGCTCGGCGCGGCGTTCGAGATCGCCCCGGACGAGACGATGCGGGCGGTGCGCGACGTCGTCGTCGACTTCCGGATGCCCGGTCACGGCATCCCGGGCTTCGAGCGGGCCGCGGCGCAGATGGCGATCGGCGGGATCTACAACCTGCGCATCCACCACGACGACGTGCTCCAGCCGGTCCTGCGCTATCTGAAGGTGCTCCAGATCGGCGGCCTGGGCCCCGAGGGGCTCAGGGCGCAGGAGGAGCTGGGCCTGTACATGGGCGGTCTGAACGACGAGGCCGCGAAGTTCGACGAGAAGCTCGCCGCCCGCAAGGCGCGCATGGCCGCCCGCGCAGCCGGAGCCTGACACCCGCCGGGACCGCCGCCGCAGCGGCGCCCGTGCCGGGGCGGGCACGCCGACGGTCCCGTGCCGGGGCGGGCCCGGCCGGGGTCACACGGTCGCGCGCAGATCCTTCGCGTAGTGCTCGATCGCGCCCCGGTACTGCCGCAGCGTCGGGTCCTCGCTGGTGCCGGCCAGCAGCTCCAGCAGCAGTCGCGCGGACGCGTGGTGCTCGCCGGTGTTGAACAGGGCCATGGCGAGAAACGCGCGCAACGCGCCGTCGTCGGGGAACTCCTCGACCCCGCCGGTGAGGACCTCGACGGCCCGGTCGTACCGGCCCAGCACCCGGTAGGTGCTCCCCAGGCCGAGCAGCGCGCCCCGGCGGTCCTCCTCGGACAGCCCGGCGCCCCGCAGGGCGCGCTCGTAGAACGGCACGGCCTCGGCCTCGCGGCCGAGCACGTCGTGGACCCATGCGGCCTGATACGCCACTTCGGCGTCCTCGGGGTGGGCCGCGGACAGGTCGAGCAACCGCAGCCGGGCTTCCTCGGGGCGTCCCTCGGTACGCAGCCGCACGGCCGCTGCGAGCAGGGTGTCCCGATCGTTTCGCGTCATCAGGACACCCTCTCAGAGCGCCGGGGCGCGAGGACGGTCGGCCCGGGGCGACGCCGGGGCACGGCCCGGTCCCCCGGCCGCCGGACGTACGGCCGTGTTCACCGGGGCGCCCCGCGAAGACCCCACCGCCCCGGAACGTCGCCCGGTTCGTCCGGGCCCGAGGACGGGGGCGGGACGGGCCGACACCGCTGTTCGCCGACGGGAGGGAAGTCCGGGGGAACCGCGCCGTGCGCCGGCCCCGGTTCGGCCCCGGTCAGTTCGTACGCCGCGTCCGGGAACCCCGCACCGGATCCCTCCCGTGCGGCCGCCCGCACGGTGAGGCGTTCGCCCGGGAGGACGGCGAGAAGGGCGATCCGGGAGACGAGCGGTTTGCGCACGGAGACGGTTCCGGACGACCCGCCCCCGACGACGAGGTGGTCGGCCTCCTCGGCCACGAGGAAGGTGAAGAAGCGCAGCAGCTCATATCCGTCGTCGGCCTGTTGCCGTCCGGTGAACAGGCACGTCTCGGAGTCTCCGAACGGAATCAGCGCTCTGCCGTCCAGCGGGGCGGCGGCGCTCCGGGGGTCGGTCGGGTCGAATCCCAGCACGCCGCCGGAGAGGTGTTCCGCGGCTTCCCAGGGACCGTCGTCCTCGCGGGCGGAGAAGTAGAGCTCCTCGGCTACGAGGCCGTCCTTGCGCCGGTGCAGGAGGCAGACGAAGCCGAGGGCGCCCCGTACGCAGACGTCGGCGACGACGCCCGGGGCGGTCTCGTCGAACGCGACGGGCGCGGCCCGCGTCGCGCCGGTCTCCCGCGCGGACGCGGCGGTCAGGGCGGACCGGGCGAATCCCGCCAGGTTCTGGCGCATGGCGCTCCTTCGTCGGCTCGTTCCTCCGCGCGGCACCCCGAGGATCTCACGGGCCGTGAGCCGTTTCTTCGCCGGACATGGGCCGTCGCTCCCGCACGGCGCGGTGGCCGCGGGACCGGCACGGGGACGCGCCCGGCCGGACGGCCCGATCCCCCGACGGGCCGTCCGGCCGGGCGCGGGCCGAATGGTCAGGCCCGCCTGCGCTCGTCCCTGCGCAGCTTCTCCCGCTCCTTCTCGGAGAGGCCGCCCCAGACGCCGAAGCGCTCGTCGTTGGCGAGGGCGTACTCCAGGCAGGCCACGCGCCCCTCGCAGGCGTTGCAGAGCTGCTTGGCCTCACGCGTGGAGCTGCCGGGGGCGGGAAAGAAGAACTCGGGCCCCGCCTGCGCGCAGAGCGCCGTCTCCTGCCAGGCGAGCTCGGGATCGGCCGTGGTGTTGATCAGCATGACGTATACGGTGCCCGGTCGCGATAAACAACCGATCAACGCCGCATCAATGCGGCGCGCCGATGCTTTCCGGTCGACCTTTCCGGCCACCGCCCGCTACGGCCGGGCCGCGTTCCACCCGGCCGGAGCGAATGGCCCGCCGCCGGGTGGTCCGGAGTGTACAGCGCGGCGGGAGGGGAACCGAGGGGTTCCGCGTCGGCGGGTCCGGGCCCCGGCGGAGGCTCCACGGCCGGCGCCGGGCGGCACCGGCCGTGAGGCGCCGGCCCGCCGTCTCGGGCTCTCGGCCCTCAGGCCCGCCGCACCCCCAGGGCCGGGAGCACGGTCTCCGCGACCCGGTACGCCTCCTCCAGCAGCGGGTTGCCGGAGAGGATGAAGGTGTCGACGCCCAGGTCCTGGAACTCCTTGAGCCGCTCGGTCACCTGGGCCGCCGACCCGACGACCGCGGTGCCGGGGCCGGGGCGGAACAGGCTCATGCCCGGCCATAGGTTGGGGTGGGTCTCCAGCTCCCGGGCGTGCGCGGGAACCCTTCCGCCGTGCTGCCGGAACTGGCGCTGCCAGCCCACGCCGTCCTCCCCCGTGCGCTCGCCGAGCTGACGGGCGTAGGTCGCCTCGCTGGTGACGTCGAGGAGCCGGTCGGCGGCCGCCCATGCCTCGTCCTCGGTGTCCCGGACGATGAGGTGGAGGCGCAGGCCGATCCTGAGGGTGCGTCCGTGTGCGGCGGCGCGGGCCCGGACCCGCGCCAGCTTCTCCGCGAGCAGGTGCGGGGGCTCGCCCCAGGTGAGGAAGACGTCGACGTGCTCGGCCGCCATCTCGATGCCGGCGTCGGAGGAGCCGCCGAACCAGAGCGGGATGTGCGGGGCCTGCACCGGCCTCAGCTCCCTGAAGGACGCGCCCGCGTCCTTCAGGTCGTAGAAGCGGCCCTGGTGGTCGAAGACCTCGCCGGCGGTCAACCGTTTCACGATCGACCAGTACTCGGCGCTGAGCCGGTACCTTTCGTCGTGCTCCACATGGAGTCCGTACTCCTGGAGCGCCTTGGTGGAGCCGTTGACGACGTTGAAGCGGAGTCTGCCGCCGAAGAGGTTGTCGAAGGTGAGCGCCGTCTTGGCGAGCAGGGTGGGCGAGATCAGGCCGGGGTGGACCGCCAGCAGGGGCTTGAACCGGGTGCTGGTGGCGGCGGCCAGCGCGCTGCCGAGCGGCCAGACGTCGTACAGGTCGGTGGCCAGCAGCGCGCCGCTGTATCCGAGGCGTTCGACCGTCCCGGCGAGCTGGGTGAGGTAGCCGAGATCGACCGGCCGGCGTCCCTCGGGCTCCCAGGGGTAGGCGCCTTCGCGCGGAATGATGTACCAGAGGACTTCGGTCGCCATGTCGTCACACCGTCCCGCCGGCCGGGGCCCCCGCGAGGGCGTCGGCCACGGTGACCGGCCGGTCGATGAATCCGACGCGGTGGAAGATGTCGGCCGCCTCCTGCTGCTCGGCGAGGAACGCGTCGGTGACGGCCTCGATCCGCCAGGGCAGGGCGCGCAGCGCGGTCTCCCAGTCGTCGGCCGGTCCGCCGAGGTCGGCCGCGGCGATCTCGGCGGCCTGCCGGGGGTGGGCCGCCGCCCACGCGTCGGCGCGCCGGAGGGCGCGGATCAGGGCCTCGACGACCTCGGGGCGGTTCTCGGCCAGGTCCCGGCGGGCGAAGAAGACGGAGCGGTCGGTGATGACGTCTCCGGTGGGGATCAGGGTGCGCAGTCCGCCGGTGCGGCGGGCGCCGGCCAGTCGGTGGCCCTGGGCGACCCAGGCGGTGACGGCTCCGGTGCGCAGCAGTTCCTCGCTGTCCTCGCCGGCGCGGACGGCGGTGATGTCGTCGGCGTAGGAGAGTCCGGCGTCGTCGAGCGCCTTGGCGATCAGGTGGGTCTGCCAGGAGCCGACCGCGAGATGGACCGTGCCGCCCCTGAGGCCGGCGACGGTGCGCACGGGGCTGTCCTCGGGGACGAGGAGTGCGCCGTGCTCGGGGCGGGGCGCGGAGACGGCGGCGTAGACGATGTCGTGTCCGGCCGCCTGGGCGGTGACCGGCGGGGTGGAGCCGGTGCCGCCGAAGTCGATGACGCCGGCGGCGAGGAGTTCGCCGGTGCGCACGCCGTCGGTGTACGGGTGGAAGACGACGCTCTCGCCCAGCGGGGCGAGTTCCTCCTGGGCCAGGCCGAGGCGGGTGAGGTGGTAGAGGTGGTAGAGGGACGGATTGCTGCTGTGGACACCGATGGTGATGGGCATTCAGATCGCTCCGGCTTCGTCGTGTGCGGGGGTGTCGGGGAGTTCGGCAGTGGCGGGGAGTTCGGGGGTACCGGGAGTGGCGGGGGTATCGGCAGTGGCGGGGGGTCGTGCGGGGCGCGGGGCCCGGCCGACCCCGAGTTCGTGGAGGAGTCGTCGGCGCAGGGCCGCGAAGGCGGGGTCGCCGGGGTCGCGCGGCCGGTCGACGGCGACGGGTTCGTCGGTGACGAGGCGGCCGTCGCGCAGGACGGCGACCCGGTCGGCGAGCCGGACCGCCTCGTCGACGTCGTGGGTGACGAGCAGGACGGCGGGCCGGTGCCTGCGGCACAGTTCCCCCACCAGGTCCTGCATCTTCAGCCGGGTCAGGGCGTCGAGCGCGGCGAACGGCTCGTCCAGCAGCAGCAGTTCGGGTTGCCGGACCAGGGCGCGGGCGAGTGCGACGCGTTGTGCCTCGCCGCCGGACAGGACGGCCGGCCAGGCGTCCGCGTGCCGTTCCAGACCGACTTCGGCCAGGGCCCGCAGCCCGTCCTGACGGCGGCCGCGCGGCAGCGCCACGGTGACGTTGGCGAGGACCTTCTTCGAGGGGATCAGGCGGGGTTCCTGGAAGACCACGGTCCGGGACGGCGGCACGAGGACCTCCCCCTCGTCGGCTCCGTCGAGCGCGCCGAGGATGCGCAGCAGGGTCGTCTTGCCGCTTCCGCTGGCGCCGAGCAGGGCGACGAACTCGCCGCGTGCGATGTCCAGCCGCAGTCCGTCGAGCACGGCCCGGCCGCGGAAGACGCGGCGCAGTCCGCGGACCCGTACGGCCGCTTCGGGCCGGGGGGCGTGGTCGCTCACCGGGTGGCTCCCCTCGCGTCGCGCCAGGGCATCAGCACGCGTTCCAGCAGCCGTACGACCAGGTCGGCGGTGAGGCCGAGCAGTCCGTAGACGAGGATGCAGACGGCGAGGACGTCGGTGCGGGCGTAGCTCTGCGCCTGGGACATGAGATAGCCGATGCCGGCCGTGGCGTTGATCTCCTCGGCGGCGATCAGGGCGATGACGCTGAGTGTCATGGAGAGCCGCAGCCCGGCGAGCAGGGAGGGCAGTGCGCCGGGGAGGACGACCTCCCGCACGAGGGCGAGCCGTCCCATCCCGAAGCTGCGCATGGCCTCGACGAGCCGGGGATCGGTGTCGCGCACCCCGCTCGACGTCGACACGTACATGGGGAAGGTGGTGGCGACGGCGATGAGCAGGATCTTCGCGGTCTCGTTGATCCCGAACCAGACCATGAACAGGGGTACCAGGGAGAGGAACGGGATGGTGCGCAGGGTCTGGAGGGAGGAGTCGAGGAGTTCGTCGCCGAGGCGGGTGAATCCGGTGGTGACGCCGAGGGTGAGCCCGGCGGCGAGTCCGATGAGGAGGCCGAGGCCGGAACGGGTGAGGGAGGTGGTCAGCGCGTCGGGCAGTTGCCCGTTCCCCCACATCTCGCCCACGGCCCGGACCACTTCGGCGGGCGAGGCGAGCACGTCGGGGGTGAGGAGTCCGGTGGCGGAGGCCGCCCACCAGAGCGCGAGGAGGGCCGCGGGGCCGAGGGCGCGGACGGTGACGGCGCGGGCCCGGCTCCGTTCCCTGCGGCGCGGGGGGCGCGGCCGAACCAGCCCCGGGTGCGGGACGGCGGCGCTCATGTCAGCTTCTCGACGTCGAGGACGTGGGCGGCGACGTCGACCCGGGTCGTGGTGACCTTCCGCTGTGCGTAGAAGGCGGCGACGTCCTCGAAGCGTCTGATGTCCTCGGGGCGGATGGGGTCGACGGTGCCGCCCCGGCGGAGGAAGTCGGCCTGGATCTCCTTCGCCCTGCCGGTGACCGCGGTCGGGCCGGCGTCGGTGAAGACATTGAGATACGCGTCCGGGTTCCGCTTCTCCTTCGCGCTCGCGTCGTGGAGGTACCGGTAGAGCGCCTTCACGATGTCCGGGTGCTGTTCGACGAAGCCGGTGCGCACGGCGTCGAGGCTGTAGTTGTCGGATCCGATCGCGGCGCCGTCGGCGAGGAAGCGCGCGGCGCCGGTGCCGAGTTCGGCGACGGAGTAGGCAGACCAGACGGCCCAGGCGTCGACCTTGCCCGCGTTGAAGACGGCGGCGGTCTGGTCGGGCCGCAGATAGACCCGTTCGACCGCACCGACCGGGACGTGCGCCTCGGCGAGCGCCTTCAGCAGCAGGTACTCGCCGGTGCCGCCCTGGTTGACGGCGACCTTCCGCCCGGCCAGGTCGGCGACGGAGCGGATGCCGGAGTCGTTCTTGACGAGGATGCCCTCGCCGGCCTCGTCGGGGGCGACCGCGGTGAAGAACTTGAAGCCGGGGCGCTGGGCGAGCGAGGTGATGCCGGAGGTGATGGAGCCGGTCGCGAAGTCGAGCTGGTCGGCGTTCATGGCCTGGGCGGCGGGGGCGAAGGGGCCGGCGCTGCCGGTCCATCGCACCTTGGCCCCGACTTTCGCGAGGGCCTTGTCGAGGCTGCCGTCCTTCTTGCCGACGGCGAGCACGCCCGAGTTGCCGGGGTCGGGGATGCGGACCTCCACCGTGCCGTGCGCGCCGGAGCCGCCGCCGGGGCCGCCCTCGGAGGCGTCGCAGGCGGTGAGGGCGAGGAGCGCGGTGACTGTGAGGAGCGCGGGGGCGAGGGCCGTGCGCGGCGGCCGTGAGCGGTTCATGGTGTCGGTGTCCTCAGAGCTCGGGGGTGGAGGGGCGGTCGGCGGCGCGGGACGCGGCGAGCGCGGTGGCGCGGCGCAGGGGTTCGGGGTCGGCCCAGGCCGTGACGTCGACGGGTTCGGGGAGGAAGCCGTGGGCGCGCAGCGCGGTCTCCTGCGCGGCCAGCAGCGAGAGACGCCGGGCGGAGAGGTCCGGCCGCAGGGCGAGGTGGGTGCCGGGCCGGTAGGCGCCGGCGACGCCCTCGGCGCCCGCCCCGGTCTCGGCGCCGAGGATGCGGGCGACCTCGCCGGGCTGTCCGGCGGCCCAGTCGGCGGCCCGCAGCAGCACGGCGAGGAAGCGGTCGACGAGGTGGGGGTGGTCGTCGAGGAGCCGCTGGTGGACGGTGATGGGGCGCGGGGTGCCGTTGTTGATCCGGTGCCGGGCATCGGGCAGGTCGTCGAGTTCGACGGCGACCTCGGCGCCGGCGCGCCGCGCGGCCTCCACGGCGAGCGCGCCCTTCACGTACACGGCGTCGACGTCGCCGCGCCGCAGGGCCGCGAGTTCGGCGGCCCACTGGCCGTCGTGCCCGGCGGCGGGCACGTCCACGAACACGGCGTCGTCCGGTGCGAGTCCGGCGGAGGTGAGGGCCCCCTCGAAGCCGCGCAGGGCCATGGCCCGCCAGAAGTCGATGGCGATGCCGTGCGCGGGGACGGCGAGCCGCAGCCCGCGCAGCGCCTCGGCGCCCCGGAGGCCGGAACCGGGTGCGACCAGCACGGTCTGCCGTTCCTCGATCCAGGTGAGGCCGATCAGCCGGGTCCGCTCACCGCGTGAACGGGCCCACAGGGCGGGGACGTTGCCGCCCTCGCGGAAGAGTCCCGGCAGGGCGTGGGTGAAGTGGGCGGCCGGGTGGGCGCCGGGGTCGGCGTCCTGGAGGGAGCGCACCTCGATGCCGTCGGGGGCGAACTCCTCGGTGAGCCACCGCCGGTCGGCGGCGATTCCGGTGGCGGTGGGGACGGGGCAGCGGGTGAACCAGAGGGTCGGGGGCAGGGCGGATCGCGTCATGGAGGTCTTCCCGGGGTGCGGTGGGACGGACGGGGCGGTGCGGGGGGCGCGCGGCCGGGCGGCCCGGGTGCGGCCGGGGATCACGAGGGCCGCGGAGCGGCTTCGGAGCGTTCCGGGAACGCCCGGCGTTCTCCGGGGTTGTTCCCGGGACGTTCCGAGAACACCCGGCGTTCTCCGGGGTTTCCGGGATTCCCGGGCTCTTCCGGACTCTCCGGGCCCTTCCGGGCGCTCAGGATGCGGGAGGCGCGTGGCGGCCCGTCCGTCGGAGACACGGGCATCGCGTACGGGACGGGCCCCGGTCCGCTTCGGGACGCGCGGGGCGGCGGGGTCAGCGACAGGCGGCGCTGGAGACGCGGGCCAGGTCGATGTGGCGGCGCAGCGTCAGGGCGAGCGGCGCCGGAGCGGTGCGACCGCGGCCCGCCTGACGGGTTTCGGCCATGGCACTGCTCCCTTCCGCTCGTCGGTGATGATGCCGAGCAGCGTGTCACGGACCCGCCCGGGGTCACAACTCGCTTCCCATGATGTGGGACCGGGCGTGAACGGAGTGTTTCACCGCCCGGGTCACGGGTTCACCGACTCCCGTAATGTGGCAGAAGGATGCTCTCGCCGACGGATCCCGTTCCCTGCCGCGGTTCCCCGTTCCCGTCCCGTCTTCCCTGCCGCGGTTCCCCGTTCCCGTCCCGTCTTCCCTGCCACGAGCGGAGTGTGACCGATATGAGAGAGGGCGCGCAGGCGCGTACCCCCGGCGGCGCGCAGGCGGTGCGCCGCGCCCTGGACGTCCTGCACTGCTTCCACGACAACGGTCCCGATCTCAGCGCGTCCGATCTCGCCCGCCGCCTGGAGCTGCCGGTCTCCACAGCGCACCGGCTGGCCCGCACCCTGCTCGCAGCGGGGTTCCTGGAGCAGGACGCCCTGACGTCCCGTTACCGGCTCGGCCCCGCGGTGACCGAGCTGGGCCGGCTCTCGTACCACCGGCGCGGGCTGCATCTGGCCGCCCCGGAGCTCGCCGATCTCGCGGAGCGCACCGGCGCCACTGCGGACCTGGCGCTGCGCAGCGGACCGCACGCGGTGATCGTCGCCGGCGGTTCGGTCGCCCCGGCGACGGGACTGCGCAGGCCCCTGCACTCCACGGCGCTCGGCAAGGTGCTGCTGGCGTGGGCGCGACCGGGCGAGGGCGGCCCCTCGTCGCTGCCGTCGCTGCCCGCGTTCACGGACCGCACGATCGTCGAACCGGCGGCCCTGGAAGCCGAGTTGGCGAGGGTGCGGGCCGCGGGGCACGCGCTCAACGACGGCGAGTCGGCGTACGGGGTGCGGACGCTGGCGGTCCCGGTGCTGGACGGCGCCGGGCACGCGCGCTTCGCGCTCGCGGTCCGCGCCACCCCGTCGGTGATCACCGACGCGCGCGTCGAGTGGTTCCTGTCGCGCGCCCGGTCCTGCGCGCGGGCGCTGGAGGTGCTGCTGCTCTCCCCGGCGGAACGGCGCCCGCCCGCGCCCTGAGCACCGCCGCGCGCGTCGGACGCGACGCCGCGCGCGGGGGGCCGGGGCCGTGTCGGCGGCGCGTGGCACGATAGAGGCTGCTCGGGGCCGGCGCCGGGCAGGACGGCGGCCCGGCCGCGCGGACAAGAGGAACGCAGATGACAGAGTCCGGACCGGCTCGGGCCGGGGCACTCACGGGGCGGGCCGCCCGGGAGCTGCTGGAGCGGGCCGAGGGGCTGCTGGCCTTGGCGCGCGCGGTGCTGGCCGACCACGCGGGCGCCGTCGACGCCGTGCGGGCGGCGCTGGCCCCGCTGCTGGACGCCCTGGTCGCCCCTGAGCTGGCCGTCATCCCGGTCTCCAGGCTGAAGGACGTCACCGAGGGCCGGCTTCGGCTCGGCGCCCTGGAGCAGGCCGGTTTCACGACGGTCGGCCAGGTCCACGCGGCGAACCGCTACGAGCTCCGTCAGCTTCCCGGCATCGGCGCGCAGACGGCGGACCAGGCCCTGGCGGCGGCCGGTCAGATCGCCCACGCCGTACGGGACACGGTCGGGGTCCGGATAGACGTGGACGACCCCGACGAGGCGACGACCGCACTGGTCAAGGCGTTGCACCGGCTGGTCGAGGCCGGTCCCGACGCCCGCCGGGCGGTGGACGCGGCGGGACGGCTCGTGGCGCGTCTGGAGCCGTTGTCGGCGACGGCGGGCCCGGCCCGGGGGCGGCTGCGGCTGCTGTTCTCCGGGCGGCAGTCCCGGGCCCGGGCGCTGGAGGCCGTGGTCGCGGTGCGCGACGTCGTCGACGAGGCGACGGGGCGCGGGCTGCCCCTGCTGTTCGGGCAGGTGTCGGCCGATCTGCTGCGGGAGGCGGACTCCGACCTCGCGGCCTGGGTGGACTTCGAGGTGCGGTCCGCCGAGTACTACAGCCTGCTCGCGGAGATGTCGGGCACCGGGCCGGACCGGGACGCGGCCGAGGGGTTCATCCCGTCGCAGATCGCCGACCGGGTGCGCGGCCTGCGCCTGGACGACGCGCATCTGCGGGTCTCGCTGCGCGGATACCAGTCGTTCGGGGCCCGGTTCGCGCTGGCGCAGAAGCGGGTGATCCTCGGTGACGAGATGGGGCTGGGCAAGACCGTCCAGGCCATCGCCGCGCTCGCGCACCTCGCGGCGCGCGGCGAGACGCACTTCCTGGTGGTGTGCCCGGCGAGCGTCCTGATCAACTGGGCGCGCGAGGTGCGGGCCCGCTCCACCCTCCGGGCCCTGCCCGTGCACGGCCCGGAGCGGCAGGGCGCGTTCGCCGAGTGGCGGGAGAGCGGCGGGGTCGCCGTCACCACCTTCGACGCGCTGCACACCCTGCCGGCGCCCCGGGACTGCGGGATGAACCCGGGCATGCTGGTGGTCGACGAGGCGCATTACGTCAAGAACCCGGAGACCCGCCGCTCCCGTGCGGTGTCCGGCTGGACGCGGGGCACCGAGCGGGTGCTGTTCCTCACCGGCACGCCCATGGAGAACCGGGTCGAGGAGTTCCGCAGCCTGGTCCGCCATCTCCAGCCCGAACTCGCGCCGTCGGTGAGCACCCTGCACGGGGCCGCGGGTTCGCACGCCTTCCGCAGGGCCGTCGCCCCCGCGTATCTGCGGCGCAATCAGGAGGACGTGCTCACCGAGCTCCCGGCGCTGGTGCAGGTCGACGAGTGGGAGCAGCTCAGCGAGGAGGACCTCACGGCGTACCGGGAGGCGGTGGACGCCGGGCAGTTCATGCGGATGCGCCGGGCGGCGTACGCCCGGCCCGCCGCCTCCGCGAAGCTGCACCGGCTGCGCGAACTGGTCGCGGAGGCCGCCGAGAGCGGGCTCAAGGTCGTGGTGTTCTCGTACTTCCGCGAGGTGCTCGACACCGTCGGGCGGGCGCTGGGACCGGAGGTGTTCGGGCCGCTGGCGGGTAACGTGCCGGCCGCGCGGCGGCAGGAGCTGGTCGACGGATTCGGCGCCGCCGACGGGCACGCCGTGCTGCTGAGCCAGATCCAGGCCGGGGGCACCGGGCTCAACATGCAGGCCGCGTCCGTCGTCATCCTCTGCGAACCGCAGATCAAGCCGACGATGGAGCATCAGGCGGTGGCGCGCGCGCACCGGATGGGGCAGATACGGACCGTCCGGGTGCACCGGCTCCTCGCGACCGACAGCGTCGACGAGCGGTTGCTGGAGATCCTGGCCCGCAAGGAGCGGCTGTTCGACCTGTACGCGCGGCGCAGCGACGTCGCCGAGACGACGCCGGACGCCGTGGACGTGTCGGACGGGGCGCTCGCCCGGCGCATCGTCGAGGAGGAACAGCTGCGCCTCGCCCGGACGGCGGCCGACGGCGCCGGTGCCGCCGCGCTGCCGGGACCCGCCCGGTCGCCCGAGGCCATCGGCGCCGGGGAGACCGACGGGGCCGCCGGTGCGGCCGGGACCGCGGAGGCGCACGGAACTGCCGGGACCGCCGGTGCGGCCGGGGCCGCCGAGGCGAAGGAAACCGCCGGAACCGCCGGAACCGCCGGGACCGCGGAGGCCACCGGGACCGCGGAGGCCGCCGGGCGGGACGGCTGACGGGTCAGGTGCGGGGGCCCGCCGGTTCGCGGCCGGCCCCGGCGGGCGCCTCCCCGCCCGGCCGCTCCTTCCCGGGGGCGGCCTTGCCGGTTCCCGGCCGGTCCGGGGCCGCCTTGTCCGGGGCCGTGCTCCCGGAGGGGGTCTTGTCCGGCGCGGGGGCGGTGTGGGTCGCCGCGTCGTGCGGGTCGTAGCCCGGTACGGTGCCGTCCGGCTTGGCGACGAGCAGCAGCCCGACCATGCCCATGTCGGCATGGCTCTGCACATGGCAGTGGTACATCCACGCCCCCGCGCCGACGCGTTCGCCCGCGATGATCTGGAAGCCGAAGGACTCCGCCGGTCCGACGGTCTTCGTGTCGACGAGGCGGCTGTGGTCGTCCGGCCCCATGAGCAGACCGGTCCGGTTGTCCGCCCAGCGGTGACCGTGGAGATGGAAGGTGTGGAAGTAGTCGCCGTGGGTGATCATCACCACCTCCAGCCGCTCCCCCACCGTGGCGTGGAAGTCGGGCGCCTGGTGGGCCGGCCTGTTGTTGACCGTCGTGTCGTTGAAGACGATCGCGATCGTCCTGTCCGGGCGGACGTCGCCCCTGCGACGGACGATCAGGGGACCGTACAGGCCCTTCCGGATGCCGGTGGTGCCGTGGTCGGTGCCGACGGCGTGGTCGTGGTAGTGCCAGTAGCCCGCGCTGCCCGGCTGCCAGGTGCCGTCCCGACGACGGCCCGGGGTGTGGGTGCGCCAGGTGTAGGTGCGGGTGCCGCCCGGCTCGACCGTGCTCCGGTTCAGCCGGGTCCCGTCGCTGGCGACGTCGTAGTCGACGCCGTGGGCGTGCAGGCCCACCGGCACGTCCATGGCGTTGTGCAACTCGATGTGCAGGGTGTCGCCCTCGTTGAGCTCGATGAGCGGCCCGGGGATCGTCGCCCTGCCCTTCTCCAGGCCGTAGCCCATCTGACCGTCCGCCATCTTCTCGGCGTACAGCTTGAGATGGCGCACCTCGCCGCCGGCCGGTGCGGTTCTCGGCGGGAGCTCCGCCGAGCGGGCCTCGACCGCGTCGAGCGACAACGATGTCACCCCGACTGCGGCCGCCACCCCGCCGCCCACCAGGAATCTCCGGTTGAAGCTCCTTCTGTCCATGATGAACTCCCCACTGCGCTAAGGAATTGACGGAGTGCTTGCGAACGTGACCGGATCGCGAGGCCGCCCGGGATCGCCGGGCGGCGGCCCGTCACCAGGCCGCCCCCGATCGGGAGACTGCGGAGATTACGGAGGTTACGGCGCATGCGGCGGCTCAGCGGTAGCCGGAGTCCGGCGGGGCGCGGCTGCCCCTCGGACGGCCCACACCGCGGCGAGGGTTCCCCTCTCGTCCATACCCTGGACGGAGTTCGTCCCATGGCCGCCGTGGTCACTGGCGGGCTACGAGAAGAGGTCCGACCTCGTCCGCTGTTGCAGCGACCGCAGGACTCGCGCTGTCGCCGCCGGGCGGCGGCGCGCCTCCGGCCGCCTCGGGCTCCGGGTGCACGGCGCCGCGGGTGTGATCGCCTGCCGGGACATCCGGATCAAGGAGCTGTGGCGGCGCCCGCCGGGCCGCCTCGGGCCCGGGCTCAGCCGGCCGCGGCGGCGTGCCGGGGCATGTGGTCGCGGCCGCCGGGGTGCCGGTGGCGCCACACCCAGAACACCGTGCAGGAGACCAGTGCCCAGCCGGCGAGCACCAGATACGGGAAGAGGAACTCGTGCCCCCGGTAGTAGACGGCGGTGTGCTGGGCGTTGACCGAGGCGCCCGGCGGGAGCCAGCGGCCGATGTGCCCGAGCACCGACGGCAGCAGCGGCCAGGACACCGCCCCGCCGGAGGAGGGGTTGCCCAGCAGCACCATCAGGCTCCAGGTGGGCAGCATCGCCCAGCGCCCGATCAGGGTGTTGAACATGGTGAAGACCATGCCCGAGGTGAACATGGTGAACGCCAGAATCAGCCAGGAGTGGACGAACGGCAGGTCCAGGGCGCCGAGCAGCCAGTCGACGACCGCGGCGACGGCGAACGCGCCCAGCAGCGAGTACCCGACGGTGAAAGCGATTCGTTCCAGCGGTGACAGCGCCTTGGCGTGCACGCTCAGCTGGATCGCGCCGACGAAGCCGACGATCACCGCGGCGAGCGAGATGTAGAACAGGGCGAGCCCGTGCGGGTCGCCCTTCTGGAGGGGTTTGACGTCCCGGACCGTGACCGGCACCCCGGTCGTGGCGCCGACCTTCAGCGCGGACTCGGTGAGCAGCTGGGCCACGGTGGCGCCCGAGGCCCCGGCGACCTCCAGGCGGACCCCGCGGCCGCCGGCGCGCATGATCGCGAAGACCTCCTGCCTCTCCAGCGCCTGCCGGGCGCTCGGCGGGTCCGGGTAGGCGTGGATGACGAGCGAGGCGTCGAGCGCCTTGTCCATCGCGGCGACGAACTCCTCGCCCCGCGCCGACTCCGGGCGGCTGACCACGGCGGTCGGGATGCGGTGCGGGGCCGGGTTGGCCATCGCGTAGGTGTAGGAACCGGCGAAGACCCCGGCGGCGGCCGCGAGGATGAACAGCAGCACGGTCGCCGGGAGGTAGGGCGACTTCTTGTACGCGGCCCATTTCTCGCGGGCGTTCAACGGCCGGCCGTGTGCCCCGTGCGGTGCGGAGGGCTCCAGGTCGGATGCGCTCATGCGCCGCCGTCCTCGTCGCGCCGGGCCCGGCTGGGCTGGACTCGTCTCGGCTCGCCGGGCATCTTCGGGTACTCCGGCGGGTACGGCAGGTCGCCGAGCCCGCGGTCCCGCTCGTCCCGGTCGGCCAGTTCCAGCAGGGCGTCGAGCCGGAAGGCCTGGTCGTCCATGTCGGCGTGCACGTCGCCGAGCTCCGCGTAGCGCTTCGGCATGGTCCGGATGTCGAAGTCGCGCGGCCGGGCGTCGTCGAGCTCCTCCCAGCGCAGCGGGGCGGAGACCGGGGCGTGCGGGTGCGGGCGCACGGAGTAGGCGGAGGCGATGGTGCGGTCGCGGGCCGTCTGGTTGTAGTCGACGAAGATCCTCTCGCCGCGTTCCTCCTTCCACCAGGCGGTGGTCACCCGGTCCGGCATCCGGCGTTCCAGTTCGCGCCCGGCGGCGATGGCGGCGCGCCGGACCTCGGTGAAGGTCCAGCGCGGTTGGAGGGGGACGAAGACATGGACGCCCCGTCCGCCGGAGGTCTTGGGCCAGCCGCGCAGCCCGTGGCCGTCGAGTACGGAGCGCAGCTCGTGGGCGGCGCGCACCGCGTCCGCGTAGTCCGTTCCGGGCTGGGGGTCGAGGTCGATGCGCAGTTCGTCCGGGTGGTCGGTGTCCGTGCTCCGGACCGGCCAGGGGTGGAAGGTGAGCGTGCCGAGATTGGCCGCCCAGAGGACGGCGGCGGTCCCGGTGGGGCAGAGTTCGTCGGCGTGGCGGCCGCTGGGGAAGGTGATCCGGGCGGTGGGGATCCAGTCGGGGAGGTTCCTCGGGGCCCGCTTCTGGTAGAAGCACTCGCCCCCGACGCCGTCCACGAAGCGCTGGAGCGTGGTCGGCCTCTCGCGCAGGGCGCGGGTGATGCCCGGGCCCACGGCCAGGAAGTACTCGGCCACGTCCCGCTTCGTGTAGCCCGGCTCCGGGAAGTAGACCTTGTCCGGACTGGACAGCCGGACGGTCCGCCCGTCCGCCTCCAGCTCCACCGCTCTGCCCGCTGCACCCATGACGATCACGGTAGGCCGGGGGCGCATATGCCGCACATCGGGAGAAACAATCCCGCCCTCGGGTGAGAATCGGACCATGGATCTGCCGGTGATGCCTCCCGTGAAGCCGATGCTCGCCAAGTCCGTCACGACGATCCCGCCCGGCATGCAGTACGAGGCCAAGTGGGACGGCTACCGGGCGATCGTGCACCGCGACGGCGACGAGGTGGTGATCGGCAGCCGCACCGGGAAGCCCCTCACCCGCTACTTCCCCGAGCTGGTGACGGCGGTCCGGGAGAGCCTGCCGCCGCGCTGTGTGGTCGACGGCGAGATCGTGGTGGCGTACGACGGCCGGCTGGACTTCGACCGGCTGAGCGACCGGATCCATCCGGCGGACTCCCGGGTGCGGCTGCTCGCCGCGCGGACCCCGGCCAGTCTGGTCGTGTTCGACGTCCTGGCGGTGGGCGACGAGTCGCTGCTGTCCCTGCCCCAGTCCGACCGGCGGACCGTGCTGGAGGCGGCCCTGTCGGCCGCCTCGCCGCCCGTCCATCTGGCCCCGGTGACCACGGACCCCGAGGTCGCCCGGGAGTGGTTCGAACGCTACGAGGGCGCCGGGCTGGACGGGGTGGTCGCCAAGCCGCTCGGTCTGCCGTACCGCCCCGACACCCGGGTGATGTACAAGATCAAGCACGAGCGGACCGCCGACTGCGTGGTGGCGGGGTACCGCCTCCACCGCGGCGGCCCGGGGGTCGGCTCGCTGCTGCTGGGCCTGTACGACGCCGGGGGCGTGCTCCAGCACGTCGGAGTGTGCGCGGCCTTCTCGACGCGTCGCCGCCAGGAGCTCGTCGAGGAGCTGGAGCCGCTGCGCGTCGCCTTCGCCGCGCATCCGTGGGCGGCGTGGGCGGACGCCGAGGCGCACGGGACCGCCCGGCTGCCCGGGTCGCGGAACCGCTGGTCGGGGAAGAAGGACACGTCATGGGTGGCGCTGCGCCCGGAGCGGGTCTGCGAGGTGGCCTACGACCACATGCAGGGCGACCGTTTCCGGCACACCACCCGGTTCCGCCGGTGGCGGCCGGACCGCACCCCGGAGAGCTGCACCTACGCGCAGCTGGAGGAGGTGGTGCGGTACGACCTGGCCGAGGTGCTGTCAGCCGGCGGCTGAGCCGGACGGGGTGGCGCAGGGTTCCTCGCCGGCGCCGCGCTCCGGATCCGCCGACGGGCTCGGGGACGTGGTCGCCGACTCCTCCGGACCGGGCGACGGGGAGCCGGTCGGGCAGCCGGGGCCGGGCGACGCGCCGGGGTCCGGGGTCGCCGGTCCGCTGCCGGTGGGGTCGGGGGAAGCGCCCGGCCCGGTGGGGTCCGGGGTTCCGGTGGGGTGCGGGGAACCGGTGGGGTGCGGGGAACCGGTCGGGGTGGCGGACGGTTTCGGGGACGCCGACGAAGAGGGGCCCGGCGAGGCGCCGGGCTGCGGCCCGACGACGATCTCGCCGCCCGGCGTTCCGGGTCCGCCGACCGGCCGGGTCGGCGCGTGCGGGCCGCCCGCGCCGGGACTCCTCGGGACGACGCCCTTGCCGTCGGCCACCGGGTGGACGCCCTTGCGGTAGAACTCCAGCCAGGACAGCACGGTCCGCAGATAGGTGTCCGAGTGGTTGTAGGCGAGGATCGCCCGGTCGAGATCGGCCTTGGCGGACAGGTCGCGGGACCCGGCGCAGAGATAGGCTCCGGCGGCCAGGGCGGCGTCGTGGACGTTGTTCGGGTCGCGCCGCCCGTCCCCGTTGCCGTCCCTGCCCCAGTGGGCCCAGGTGGAGGGGATGAACTGCATCGGGCCCACCGCGCGGTCGTACCGGCGGTCCCCGTCGTAGACGCCGTGGTCGGTGTCCCGGATCCGGGCGAAGCCGGCCCCGTCCAGCACCGGGCCCAGGATCGGGGTGAGGGTCGTGCCGTGGACGTCGACCCTCCCGCCGCCCGCGTGCCCGGACTCGACCTTGCCGATCGCCGCGAGCAGCTGCCACGGCAGACGGCACCCGGGGGCGGTGCGGCGCATCGTGGCCTCCGCCCTGCGGTAGGCGGCGAGCACGGTGGTGGGGATGCCCGCCTCGGCCCAGGTCCGGGCGGCGGCCGGGCTCTGCTTCACTCCGGGCCTGGGCGCTCGGGGCGTGGCCGGCGGCGGGAGTTCGGTGTGGTAGGAGTCGTCGTTGGGCGCCTGGGACCAGATCACCTCCTCGGCCTCCTGCCGCTCCTTCGCGGTCCGTTCGTGGCGGACGGTCAGCGGCGCCTGGGACGCGGTGAGCGCGGCCATCGCGGCGACCGCGGCCGCGGTGCCGCCGATCCTCCGTCGGGTGGTGCCGGTCAGCCTCATGTGTGCTCGCCTCTCCCCCGGGTCACCGGGTGAACGTGTCGATGGCGGCGATCCGCCAGCTGCCGCCGCGCCGGACGGCGTCCACGGCGAACATGGCCGCCGCGTAGGTCGTCTCCTCGGACGCGCCGGTGCGGGTGTTGCGCTGGTCGGCGTAGATCAGCAGCCGGGCGCGGTCGCCGTCGAGGAGTTCCACGCCGCTGTCGGTGACGGTCGTGGTGAGGACGAGCTTCTGCTTCTGCCCCTGCGCCCGTACCTGGGCGAGCATGTCCCGGTGCTGCTGGACGGCCTTGCCGACCAGGTGGGTCTTCGCCGCCTGCTCGGACTTGGCGGCGGCGGCGTAGTTGTACGAGAAGACCGCGCCGACCGCCTCGGAGATCTGGCCCTTGACCTCGCTGGTTCGGCCGATGTCGGTGAGCGCGGTGTTCTGCCTTGAGGGGTCGTCGCGCAGGCTCGCCGCGGAGCCGAAGGCCCAGGCGGCGAAGGCCCCGAGGAGCACGGTGAGGGCGCAGAGCACGGCGGGCAGGCCGGCCCGGAGGCGGGACGGCCGTCTCCTCCCCGTCGACGTGCCGGGCTCCTCCGCCCCTCGGGCCGCCTCCCGCGCGCCGGCGTCGTCGGAGGAGGTGTCGGAGGTGTCGTCGGAGGTGCTCTCCCCGGCACCGGAGCCGTCGGGCCCGCTCTTCCCGGCACGGGATCCGGGCGCGCCCTCGCCGGGCCCGGCGCCGGCCGCGCCGTCGTCCTCCGCGGCCGGGGCGCGGCCGGGCTCGGCGCGGGGCGCGCCCGGGTCCGCGGGGCCGCGGGACGGTGCGGCGGCCGCGCCGCGTTCCGCGGCGACGGTGGCCAGCCGGCGACGGCGGTTGACGAGGTGACGGGTGGTCGACATGTCCGGGGGTCCTCTCGGTGACGGGGGTGGGAAGGCCGGGGGCGTCAGCCGGCCGTGTCGCCGACCGGCGCCTGGCCGAGGGCGTTGAGTTTCCACCCCTCGGGCGTGCGGGTGAGCTGCCCCAGCATCCGGCTCTCCTTCACCGCGGGTTCGCCCTTCGGGGCGGTCACGATGATGCGCAGCGCGACCATCACCGACGCCTTGCCGGCCCGCTCGTCGAGTTCGGTGACCGCCCCGGACAGCACCTTGGCGGTGCTCACGGTCTGCGCCGCCCGGATCTGCTTCTCGAACCCGCCGCGCCCGTCGACGAGTTGCTTGTGCAGGTCGCCGGTGGTCGAGTCCTCCCAGTCGTCCAGCCCCTGGCCCAGCTTCCGGTGGTCGAGGGTGTTCATGTTCTGCACGGCCTGCTCGCCCGCGGCCAGGGCGTCGTCGCGGGTGCGCGCGTAGGCGGCGCCGTCGTCGTGCGCGGCCCCGTACCAGGACCAGCCGCCCCAGACCGCCGCGCCGGCCGCCGCGACCGTGAGCGCGACCGCCGCCGCGATCAGGGGGTTCCTCGTCGTCCGTACCCGTGCCATCGCTGTCTCTCTCCTGCCGGCTGAACTGGGCTGAGCGGTGGTTGCCGCGGTCTGCTGTCGGACGGCCGTTGGGCCGTCATCGGGACACGATGTCGACGATCTGCCAGTGTCCGCCCCGCAGTTCGGCGGTGACCGACAGCTGGGCGGTGGCCGTGGTGGCGGGTTTCCCCCGCCGCTCGTAGACCTGGTCGAGGAAGACCAGCAGATGGGCGCTGGTGGCGGAGAGCCGGGTGACTCCGGTCCGTACGACATGGGTGGTGAGCGTCAGCCGCTGGTCCTCGGCCTGTTTCTCGACCTGGCCGAACAGGGCCGCGTACTGCTGGAGCGCCTTTCCGCCCAGGAGCCGTC
This sequence comes from Streptomyces tyrfis, assembly GCF_037034285.1. Classification (NCBI taxonomy): domain Bacteria; kingdom Bacillati; phylum Actinomycetota; class Actinomycetes; order Kitasatosporales; family Streptomycetaceae; genus Streptomyces; species Streptomyces tyrfis. The sequence goes on from NZ_JBAGJZ010000003.1 coordinate 228,464, forward strand.
CCGCGGACTCCTTGGTGGCGCCGGTGCTTCCCGGCCCGTAGGAGAACACCTTGCCGAGGGCGCTGCTGACGTCTCCGGTGACCCTGGCGGTCGACGCGGTGTCGGTCAGCGCCAGGTTGTCGGTGGCGGGTGTGTCCCTCAACTGCTGGGCCCTGATGAGGAATCCGGCACCCGCCGCCACCAGGGCGACGACCAGCAGCACCACGGCGCCCGTGCGGAACCGGCGGCCGACGGGCCGGGCGTCCCCCGCCCCGTCGCCCGCCTCCGCCGTCCCTGCCTCCGCCGTTCCCGTCTCCGCCGGGGCGGCGTCGTCGGCGCCGGCCTCTTCGCCGGGGACCGCTTCGGGGTCCGCGCCGGTGTCGGTCCCGGAGGCCGCCTCGGGGTCCGTCCGGTGCGGGCGGGGGTCCGCCGCCGCCTCGTCCTCGTCCGGGGTCCCGACCCGTTCGTCGGTGCTCACCATCGCCGTCCTCCCCCGCTCCTCATGCCGCACCGACCGGAATCGCGGTGAGCGCCTTGACCTTCCAGCCGTCCGCCGTACGGGCCAGCGTGGCCTCGAAGCGCTTGCGCTCGGTGCCCGCCGGGCCGGTGCGCGGGGTGATCCGCACGTCCACGGTGGCGATCAGCCCGGCGGTGCCCGCCCGCTCGTCGAGCGCGGTGAGCGCGGCGTCGGTGACGGTGCCGCGCGCCGTGCCGCCGTTCCTGCGGAGCTCGTCCGCGTCCTTCTCGCGTGTGCGGGCGAGCTGGTCGTGCAGCGGACCGGTGGAGACGTCGAGCCACTGCCGCAGCCCGTCGTCCACGCTCCGGGCGTCCGTGCCGTCCAGGCTGTTCAGCCGGGCGAGATGGTGCCTGCCCGCCGTGAGCGCGGCGTCGCGGCTCTTGGCGTAGGCGAGGGTGTCGTCGCCGCGCGCCCGCGCGTACGACCAGCCGCCGAGCGCGCAGACCAGCACGGCGACGAGTACGGCCGCCCAGCCGCCGAGGCGTGCGGTGCGCGCGCTCACCGGCCGGCCTCCAGTCCGAGCAGGCCGGACATGTCCCGGGGGGCGGGCGCGGTGTCTCCGGTGGCTCCGAGCGCGCCCGGGAGCACGCCCCCGGCGTCGGCCCCGAGACGCAGCGACCCGGGTCGGGCCGGCGCGGGCAGCGGTCCGCCCGTCGGCGCGTTCGCGCTGCCGCGCACGTTGACGCCGGTGCCGGGCGAGGAGGTGCAGCGCGCCTTGGTGTTGACGGCGGGGCCCGCCGAGGTGTCGAGGCCGTTGCGGTAGGTGGTGCCGCCGTATCCGGCGGTGCAGGGCAGCGGCTCGAAGAAGGTGACGGACATGCCGAACCTGGCGCCGTCCTCGTCGACGGCGGTGGCTCCCGCCGCGACCACGGCGGGCAGTTTCACCAGGAGTTCCTCGATGCCGCGCTGCCGGGTCACGGCGACCTCGGAGGTCGTCAGGAGGTTCGCGACGACGACGCCGAGGCCGGGATCGAGGTCGCGCAGCAGTCCGCTGATCTGTCCGGTGGCGTCGGGGGCGGCGGCGATCAGCTTCCGCAGGTCGGCGTCCGAACCCTTGAGCTGGGCCGCGAGCCGGCGGGCGCCGGAGGCGAATCCCTTGAGCGCCTCGCCCTGTTCGGCCTGGGTGCGCAGTACCACCTGGCCGTCGGCCATCAGCTTGGTGTTGACGGGAAGCGCGTCGTCGGCGGCCCGCACGAAGTCGCTGCCGGTGTCCAGGAGGACCTGGAGGTCGTCGCCCCGGCCGGTGAAGGCGGCGCCGAACTCGTCGACGACGGTGCGCAGCGACTCCAGGTCGACCGATCCGGCGAGCGCGTCGACGCTGGTGAGGATGTCGGTCACGGGCGCCGGGACGGTGGCGTCGGCCTGGTAGACGACCGAGCCGTTCGCCAGGTATGGCCCGCCGGTCCGGGTCGGCCGCAGGTCGACGTACTGCTCCCCGACCGCGGACAGGTTGGCCACGACGGCCTTCAGTCCGTCCGGGATGGGCGGGGCGGACTTGTCGATCCGCAGCTCGGCCTCGACGCCGTCGTCGGTGAGTTCGATGGGGCCGACCCGCCCGACCGAGACGCCCCGGTAGGTGACGTTGGAGTGGGTGAACAGGCCGCCGGTCCGGGGAAGTTGGAGTTTCACGGTGTAGTAGTCGCGCAGGCCGACGTAGTGGCCGAGGTCGGCGTACCGGACTCCGAGGTAGCCGAGCACCAGGACCGCGATGATCAGGAAGGCGATGTTCTTCAGCCTGATGGCGAGGGTGATCACCGGTTGCTCCCCTCCGAGGGCGACGGCCGGTCCGGGGCCGGGGCCCCGTCCGGCGATGACGGGGACGTGCCCGGGGCCGCGGTGGCCGGTGCGGTTCCCCGGGGTGTGCCCGACGGGGTCGTGCCCGGGGTCTCCGGGTTCGTCGGCGCCGTCGCGTCCGGGGTCCTGGAGACGGGCGCGGTGACCGAGGGGAGCGGCAGCGGCAGCCCCTGTCCGGCCGACGGCACGGCCGCCGCGCGCGCCCCGGCCGCCGACACCGCGTCCGGGTCGAACGCCGGGATGATCTGCGTGCCGGGCACGGCCGTCAGGTCGAGGTAGACGTTGAGGTAGTCGCCCTTCACCCCGCGCAGCACCTCGTCGGTGAACGGGTAGGTGAGCAGCACCTGGAGGGAGTCGGGCAGGTCGTTCCCGGAGTCCGCGAGCGCCTTGAGGGTGGGGGCGAGGGCCTTGAGGTCGGCGATGGTGTCGGCCTTGCTCTTGTTGACGGTGTCGACGGCGACGGTGGAGAGGGTGTCGAGGGCCCGGAGCATGGCCAGCAGTGAGCCGCGCTGTTTCTCCAGGACCTTCATGCCGGGGCTGAGGTCGGTGAGGACCTTGCCCACCTGCTGTTTGCGGGTGGCGAGGGTGGTGGAGAGCCGGTTGACGCCGTCGAGGGCCTCGGTGATGTCCTCCCGGTGGTCGTCGAGATCGCTGACGAGTGTGTCGAGCCGGTCGAGCATCGACCGGATCCTGGGCTCGTTCCCGGCCATCGCCTTGTTGAGTTCGGTGGTGATGGTCTTCAGCTGGTTGATGCCGCCGCCGTTCAGGAGCATCGACAGGGCGCCGAAGACCTCTTCGACCTCCGGGTTGCGGTTGGTGCGGGAGAGGGGGATCCGGTCCCCGTCGGAGAGGGAGCCCCGTGCGGTGCCCCGTGCGGGCGGCGAGAGCTGGATGTACTTCTCGCCGAGGAGGCTGGACTGCTCCAGGTGGGCGTAGGCGTTGGCGGGCAGCTCGACCTTCGCGTTGACCCGCATGGTGACCCGGGCCTGCCAGCTGCCCGGCACCAGGTCGATCCCGGTGACGCGGCCCACGGCGACGTCGTTGACCTTCACCGAGGACTGCGGGGAGAGGCTGAGGACGTCCCCGAAGTCGGCGGTGATCTCGTAGGGGTGGTCGCCGAGGTCCGCGCCGCCGGGCAGGGGAAGTTGCTCGATGCCGGAGAACTGCGGGGCCCCGCAGCCGGTGAGGACGAGGGCGCAGACGACGCCGGCCGCCACCCGGGCGGTGGCGCCGGCGCCCGCGAGCGCCCCGGGCGCGCGGTTCCTCCCGCTCATCGGCCGGTCCCCTTTCCCGCGTCGTGACCGGACGCGTTTCCCGCGTCGTGACCGGCCGCGCCGGTCTTCGCGGTCTTCCCCGGGGCGTCGGCTCCCGCGGGGGTGCCGTAGACCGTGCCCACCGCCGGCAGCGGCAGTGCGGGCAGCGCGCGGCGTCGTGCGGCGTCCACCGGGGAGAGTCCGCGCAGCGCGGCGGACGCGCCGGTGAGGGGGCCGCCCATGCTGAGTTCGTTGAGGTCGGTCCGCCCGTTGAGGGTGCGGTTCTTCGGGTCGTAGGCGTTCAGCACGTTGCCCGCCGAGAGCGGGAGGACGTCGAGGGACTCGGCCAGGGAGGCCCGCTGGTCGACGAGGGACTGGGTGAGCGGGACCAGCGCGTCCACGTTCTTCTTGAGCGCGGAGCGGTTGTGCTCGATGAAGGTCTTGACCTGGCCCAGCGCGGTGCCGAGCTCCTTGAGCGCGGCGCCGAGGTTCTTCCGGTCGTCGGCCAGGAAGCCGGTCACGGAGTCGAGTTGCTGTTCGGCGGCGCGCACGTCCCCGTCGTTGTCCTTCAGCATGGTGGTGAACGTCTGGAGGTGGGAGAGGGTGTCGAAGAGGTCCCCGCTGCTCTTGTCGAGGGTCTTCGTCGCCTTGCCGAACTGTTCGATGGAGTCCCCGATGTCCTTGCCGTTGCCCTTGAGGTTCTCGGCGCCGGTGTCGAGGAGCCCCGCGAGCGCGCCCTCGGAGTTCGCCCCCTTTGGACCCAGCGCGGTGGCGAGTTCGGTGATGGAGTCGTAGAGCTGGTCGACCTCGACCGGCGTGGCGTTGTGCGCGGCGGGCAGTTCGGCGCCGTCGGCGAGCAGCGGCCCGCCGGTGTAGGCGGGGGCCAGCTGCACGTACCGGTCGGCGACCAGGCTGGGGGCGACGACGACGGCGTGCGCGTCCTTCGGCACCTTGACGCCCCGGTCGACGCGCAGCACCACCTCGACCTCCTTGCCGCGCGGCTCCACCGACTGGACCCTGCCGACCTTCACACCGAGGATCCGCAGGTCGGATCCGGCGTAGACGCCGGTCGCCCGGTCGAAGTACGCGGTGACGGTGCTGCCGCCGCGGTCGTCCAGGGCCATCACCCCGGTCGTGGCGGCGACGGCGACGACGGCGAGTCCGGCGCCGACGCCGATGATGCGGGTGGTTCTCATCTCAGTGGCCGCCTTCCTGCCGGGGAGGCATGCATCCGGTGGCCGGCGGGGTGTCGGCGGGCAGGTAGTTCCTCGGCACGACCCCGCAGACGTAGTTGTCGAACCAGCGGCCGTTGCCGAGGGTGTTGCCGACGAGCCGGTTGTACGAACCGGCGAGCGACAGCACCTGGTCGAGGCTCTTGCGGTTCTTTCGCAGGACCGCGGTGACCCGGCCCAGCGCTTCGAGGGTCGGCCCCAGCTGCTTGTCGTTGTCCTCGACGAGTCCGGTGAGCTGGGTGCCCAGGTCCCGGGTGCCGGTGAGCAGCAGGTGGATCGAGTCGCGGCGGGCCTGGATCTCGCCCAGGAGCAGGTTGCCGTCCTCCAGCAGGGTCTCGATGCTGCTCTTCTTTCCGGCGAGGGTCCGGGTCAGCTGCTTGCTGCTCCTGAGCAGGACGGCCAGTTGCGCGTCGCGTTCGGAGACGGTCCTGGAGAGCGCGGAGAGCCCCTCGGCGGCGCTCTTCACGTTCGGCGGGGAGTTCTTGAAGGTGGTGGAGATGGTCTCGAAGCTCTTGGCGAGCTGCCGGGTGTCGATCTCCCCGAGGGTCTCCCCCAGCCCGTCGAACGCCTGGGTGACGTCGTACGGGGAGGTGGTGCGGCTCGTGGTGATGCGGTCGGCGGGGTCCTGCGGCCGGTCCCCGAGCGGGTCGACCGCGAGGTACTTCTCGCCGAGGAGGGTCTTGACGGCGATGCCCACGGTGCTGGAGTCGCCGATCCAGGCGTCCTTCACCCGGAAGGTGACCTTCACCCTGGCGCCGTCGAGGGCGACCCCGGTGACCTTGCCGACCTTCACGCCGGCGATCCGCACCTCGTCGCCCTCGGTGAGCCCTGCGGACTCGGTGAAGTCGGCGCTGTACACGGTGCCGCCGCCGATGAAGGGCAGCGAGTCGGCCCGGTAGGCCGCGAGTCCGACGAGGGCCAGGACGAGCAGGCCGACGACGCCGACGGCGACGGGGTTGCGTTCCCGCACGGGTCTGATCCTCATGACAGGCACCTCGGCTGGGTGATGGCGATGCCGGTGGGCGGCGGGCTGCCGTCGCTGGTCGTCACGCCGGTGACCCTCGCCTCGCAGAGGTAGAGGTTGAGCCAGGAGCCGTAGGAGGCGAGGCGGCTGATGGCCGTCATCTTGGCGGGGGTCCTCCGCAGGAAGTCCTCGATCTTCGGCGAGTTGTCGGCGAGCCGGTCGGAGAGGCGGCCGAGCTGGGCGATGTCGTCCTTGAGGGGCCCTCGTCCGTCGTCGAGGAGGTCGGCGGTGACGGTGGTCAGGGCGCCCATCGCGGTGACCGCCCGGCCCAGCGGCTCGCGGTCGCCGGCGAAACCGGTGACGAGTTTCTGCAGTGTGACGACGAGGTCGTTGAAGCCCGCCTCGCGGTCGTTGACGGTCTTCAGGACCGTGTTGAGGTTCTTGATCACCTCGCCGATCACCTTGTCCTTGGCGGCGACGGTGCCGGTCAGCGAGCCGACGTGCTGGATGATGCTGTCGACGGTGCCGCCCTCGCCCTGGAGCACCTGGACGATGGAACCGGCCAGTTTGTTGACGTCCGGCGGGGAGAGCCCTTCGAAGAGCGGCTGGAAGCCGTTGAAGAGCTGGGTGAGGTCGAGGGCCGGTGTGGTGCGGGAGAGCGGGATGGTGGAGCCGGGGGCGAAGTCCTCGCCGACCGGTCCGGCGCCCCGGTCGAGGTCGATGTAGCGCTGGCCGACCATGTTGAGGTACTTGATCGAGGCGGTCACCGACGCCGGGAGCCTCCGCCCCTTGCGTACGGTGAAACCGACCTCGGCGAGCCGTCGGTCCGCCACCTCGATGGACTCGACCTGCCCGACCTTGACCCCGGCGATCCGCACGCTGTCGCCGACGACGAGTCCGGTGGCGTCGGTGAACCTGGCCTTGTACGAACGGGTGTCCCCGACACCGGTGTTGGCGATGGACAGGGCCAGCACGCTGGTGGCCAGCGTCGTGACCAGGACGAAGACGATCGACTTCGCGAGCGGGCCCGCGAGGGAACGGCGCTTCACTTGAGCTTCACCTCCGCGCCGCGGAAGGCCGGGCCGATGAGCACGCTGCTCCAGTCGGGCAGGTCCCGCGGCTGGACCTTCAGTGAGGGAGCGACCAGCTCGTTGACGAGCCGGCTCTCCTGCCGGGAGTTGGGCATGCCGAGCGGGGCGTCGGCCGCCGGGACCTCTTGGGGGGCGCCGGGCGCGGAGCCGGCCGCAGGCCCCCGGTCCGCGGCGCGGACGTCCGCGGTCGGCACGGTGTCGCCGACGTACGGCAGCGAGTAGCAGTGCGGGCCACCGGTCGCGTCGTAGACCGGGGTGTCCCGGCCCGCCACGTACTTGCCCTTGGAGGGCACGGTCTTCAGGGTGACGTGCAGCCCCGGCTGGTTCGTTCCCTTGCCGAGCGCCTTGTCCATCGCCGGGACGAAACCGGCGAGGGTGCGCAGGGTGCAGGGGAACTCGGAGGAGTACTTCGCGAGGGTCTCCAGGGTCGGCCGGCCGGTCGCGGAGAGCCGGATGAGGTTGTCCTTGTTCTTCCGCAGGAAGTCGGTGACGTCCTGGGCCGACGCGGTCGTCGAACCGTACAGATCGGCCAGGCCGGCCTCTTGTTCGGCGAGGGTGCCGCTGGTGGTGGTGAAGTCGGTGAGCGCGTCCAGGACGTCGGGGGCGGCGTCCGCGTAGACGCTGCTCACCCTGACGAGCTCCTTGATGTCGGCGTTGAGCGTGGGCAGTTGGGGATTGAGCTTCTTCAGGTGGGCGTCGAGCGTGACCAGGGTGTCGCCCAGTTTCTCGCCCCGCCCCTGGAGCGCCTGGGAGACGGCGGTGAGGGTGGCGGAGAGCTTCTGCGGCTGCACGGCGGTGAGCAGCGGCAGGACGTCGTCGAGGACCTGTTCCAGTTCGATGGCGTTGCTGGAGCGGTCCTGCGGGATGGTGTCGCCCGCCCTCAGGGGCTTCGAGGAGGGGACCTCGGGCGGCACGAGGGCCACGAACCGCTCGCCGAAGAGGGTGGTGGGCAGCATCTGGGCGGTGACGTCCGACGGGATGCTGCCCAGCCTGTCGGGCCGGATGGCGAGGGTGAGCCGGGCCCCCTTCCCGTCGGCCTCGATGGCGCGGACCTGCCCGACGACGACGCCGCGGAGCTTCACGTCCGCGTTCTGGTGCATCTCGTTGCCGACGCTGCCGGTGCGCACGATCACGGTGGCGTCGTGGGTGAAGTCCTTGTTGTACACGGCGACGGAGGTCCATACCAGCGCGACGGGCACCAGCAGGAAGCCGACCCCGGCGAGCCGGCGGCGGATCGTGCCCGTCTTCGTCGTCTGCATCATCCGGCCACCTTCACGGTCGTCGTGGCGCCCCAGATGGCGAGCGAGAGGAAGAAGTCGGTGACGCTGATCAGCACGATGGCGTTGCGCACCGACCGGCCCACGGCGATGCCGACTCCGGCGGGCCCGCCCTCGGCGCGGAAGCCGTAGTAGCAGTGGGCGAGGATCACCATCACGCTGAAGACGAGCACCTTGAGCACGGAGAGCAGCACGTCGTCCGGCGAGAGGAAGAGGTTGAAGTAGTGGTCGTAGGTGCCCTCGGACTGCCCGTTGAACAGGACGGTGACGTAGCGGGACGCCACATAGGACGAGAGCAGTCCGATCGCGTAGAGCGGGATGATCGCGACCACTCCGGCGATGACCCGGGTCGTGACGAGGTACGGCATGGACCGCACTCCCATCGCTTCGAGGGCGTCCACCTCCTCGTTGATCCGCATCGCCCCGAGCTGGGCGGTGAACCCGGCGCCGACGGTCGCGGAGAGGGCGAGCCCGGCGACCAGCGGGGCGATCTCGCGGGTGTTGAAGTAGGCGGAGATGAAGCCGGTGAACGCGGACGTGCCGATCTGGTTGAGGGCGGCGTAGCCCTGGAGGCCGACGACCGTGCCCGTGAAGAGAGTCATGGCGATCATCACGCCGATGGTCCCGCCGACGACCCCGAGTCCGCCGCTGCCGAAGGCGACCTCGGCGAGGAGCCGCTGCACCTCCTTGAGGTAGCGCCGGAGGGTGCGCGGGATCCAGACCAGCGCGCGCAGGTAGAAGGTGAGTTGGTCGCCCGAGCGATCCAGCCAGCCGAGCATGGACATCGTCTCTCAGCTCCCCTTCGCGGGGACGATCTGGAGATAGATCGCCGTGAGGATCATGTTCACGAAGAACAGCAGCATGAAGGTGATGACGACGGACTGGTTGACCGCGTCGCCGACGCCCTTGGGGCCGCCGCGCGGGTTCAGTCCGCGGTGGGCGGCGACGATGCCCGCGATGAAGCCGAAGATCAGCGCCTTGATCTCGCTGATGTAGAGGTCGGGCAGCTGGGCGAGGGCGGAGAAGCTGGCGAGGTACGCGCCGGGCGTGCCGTGCTGCATGATCACGTTGAAGAAGTAGCCGCCGAGGGTGCCGACGACGGAGACCAGCCCGTTGAGCAGCACGGCCACGCCCATGGTGGCCAGCACTCTGGGGACGACGAGGCGCTGGACGGGCGAGACGCCCATGACCTCCATCGCGTCCAGTTCCTCGCGGATCTTCCGGGAGCCGAGGTCGGCGCAGATCGCGGAGCCGCCCGCGCCGGAGATGAGCAGCGCCACGATGAGGGGGCTGGCCTGCTGGATCACGGCGAGGACGCTGGCGCCGCCGGTGAAGGACTGGGCGCCGAGCTGCTGGGTGAGCGAGCCGACCTGGAGGGCGATGACCGCGCCGAACGGGATGGAGACGAGGGCGGCGGGCAGGATGGTGACGCTGGCGATGAACCAGAACTGCTCGACGAACTCCCGTAGCTGGAAGGGCCTCCGGAAGACCGAACGGCACACGGACAGGGCGAGCGCGAACAGCTTCCCGGTCTCGCGCAGCGGCGCGAGCAGCCGGGTCGGCGGCCGGGGCGCCGGTTCCCGGTCCTGCGGTGCGGCGTCGGCGGCGGGCGGTCCGGGGGGCCGCACCGGAATCTCGGAGGTCATGGTCTGGCACCGCCGGCGGCCGGGGCGTAGCTGTTCGTGATGGCGGTCCGGGCGGCCTCGGGGAGCCGGTCCAGCATGCCGAGGACCCGCTCGCGGCGGCGCAGGGCGGCCTGGCGGACCGGCATCCCGGGCGAGGGCTCCAGCTGGGGCACGACGGTGCGCGGGCCGGGGGCGGTTCCGGCGCCGGCGTTCAGCCGCTCGGCGGCGAGAGCGGCCGCGTCCTTCTCCTCGGACATGCCGATGGGGCCCTCCCGGCGCCCGGCGAGGAACTGGGAGACGACCGGCTCGTCGCTGGTGAGCAGCACCTCGCGCGGGCCGAAGGTCACGAGGTTGCGGCGGAACAGCATCCCCATGTTGTCGGGGACCGTGGCGGCGATGTCGAGGTTGTGGGTGACGATCAGCATCGTGGCGTCGATCTGCGCGTTCAGGTCGATGAGGAGCTGGGAGAGGTAGGCGGTGCGCACCGGGTCGAGCCCGGAGTCCGGCTCGTCGCAGAGGATGATCTGCGGGTCGAGCACGAGCGCGCGGGCCAGTCCGGCGCGCTTGCGCATTCCCCCGGAGATCTCGCCGGGCAGTTTGTCCTCGGAACCCAGCAGTCCGACGATGTCGATCCGTTCCATGACGATGCGCCGGATCTCGGATTCCTTTTTCCGGGTGTGCTCGCGCAGGGGAAAGGCGATGTTGTCGAACAGTGACATCGAGCCGAAGAGCGCTCCGTCCTGGAACATGAGCCCGAAGAGTTTGCGGGTCTCCATGATGTCCCGCTCCGGGCTGTTCACCATGTCGACGCCGTTGATGAGAACACGTCCCCGTTCCGGTTTCAGCAGTCCGATGACGGACTTGAGGAAAACCGTCTTTCCGGTGCCGGACGGGCCGAGCATGACGCTTACTTCACCGGCGGGCAAGGTGAGCGACACGTCCTGCCAGATGTTCTGCTTGCCGAAAGACTTGGTGAGGCCCTCGACGACTACTTCGATTCCCATCCCACCTCCTGCGTGCACTCACGAAGTGACAGAAGTGCACCGAGGGGCGCACGTTAAGTTCACCGGGACCGCCAGGACAAGCCCTTGAACAGCCATTTCTCGGAGAGCCCGGCCTTTTGTCACGCGATGACAAACTCCCGCGTACGGTTTGTCGGCCGATGCGCAACCGGGCGGCGGCCGCGGGCGCGTCCGACGCGTCCCGCCGGGCCGCGGGGGCGAGGCGGGAGCATGCCCCCGCGCGCCGCCCCCACCGGGCGCGGGCCGGAGGTCTTCCGGCCGGAGGCTCCCGCGCGCGCAGGTCACGACGAGGTCTCCTTTTCCCGGGGCGGCAACCACCGGGCTCCGCGGCCGAGTTGCTCAGGGAGGGACGTTACGGCCGGGTAACCTGACCGGGCAATAGCGGTTCTCCAAGTTTTCGCGCGCCCGGGCCGGGCCGGGGCGTTCTGCGCGGGAATTGAGCAGAGGGCCGGGGAAACCTGTCATTCGATGACAACTTCCCGCCGTGTCCGGGAAAACGGCCCGACGCTCCCGCGCGGCGGGCCGGCGGCGGCCGGACCGGGGAAAACGGACGCCCGGCGGGGATTCTCCCCGGTCGGCCGTTCCAGTGATGGCCGGTTCCGTCGCCACGGGATGCGCACCGGATGACAAGTCGTCCGCGGACCGCACTCATCCAGGGACGAGAAGTCGCCATCGCGACGACAATGTCGAACGACGGGATTGTGCGGGGTGTTTCCCGCCAGTAACCTCACGGCTCGGTGAAAGGGAGTCCGATCCGGCATGGTTCGCCGGGACTCCGGCACCCGTGCCGCACGCCGATGACCTGTGCGCCCGAAAAACCCTGCCCGAAAAGGCGCCCATTTCGCTGCGTCACAGGCAGACCGAACAACTCCGCCTACTCGGCCGCCCGGTGGCGGCTGCCTGGAGAATAAAGGGGACGACATGAGATCTGGTTCGAGACGGGCGCGCCTGGGGCTGCTGGCCTCCTTCACCGCGCTCGCCGCCTTCGCGTCCGTGGGATCGGCCGCCGCCGCCACACAACTCAACGGCGACTGGGCCCCGTTCACCCGGTGTCCGGTGGACGCGCCGGCCATGCTGGCCGCCGACGGGCTGAACGACACCGCGGTCTGCGTCTCCTCGCACTCGGCGAGCGGCTCCATCAAGCTCGGCAACACCACCGTGCCGGTGGGCGCCAGCGACCTCCAGGTCGGTGTGATCACGCACCCGGGCGGGGGGTCGACGGTGGTCTCGCCCCCCGGCGGCGCTCTGGTGGCCGACTCCGCGCAGATCCCCGGCGGACTGCTCGGCCTGATGTGCCCCAACGGCGTCCCGGTGATCAGCGCCATCTGCGACCAGATCACCAACAGCACGCTCAACCGGGTCACCGCCACCATCGAGTCGGTCGGCAACCCCAGCGACTTCCAGCTCCTGGCCGGTGTCACCACCGGCAAGCCGATCATCACGCTCCCGGTGCGGATCCATCTGGAGAACCCGTTCCTCGGTGACGGCTGCTACATCGGTTCCGCGTCGAACCCGATCCTGCTCCACCCGCAGAACCTGACCCGGCCCACCCCCGGGACCCAGCAGTTCGACGGCGACGGCACGCCCAACGCGGCGGGCCCCATGGGCCGCATCAGCCTGCTCGGCGCCGATCAGACGGACACCTCCTACTCGGTGCCGGGGGCCGGCGGCTGCGGGCTCGGCCTGCTCGACTGGGCGGTGAACCTGAAGACCGGGCTCCCCTCCGCCTCGGGCAAGAACAACGTGGTGCTCAACAACGCCCAGACCTATGTGGCCACGATCAACGACCCCAGCGGCGCCGCCCCGGACGCGGGCAAGCTGATGTCCCAGTACTGGCACTCGGCGGCCCGGTAACCGGCCGGGGGACCGCACGACGGACGGGGCCACCCGAGGGGGAGGGTGGCCCCGTCCGCATGTCCTCGCCGCCTCCGCCCGGCGAACGCGCCGCCCGGCGGCCGGACGCGGGCGGCGGCCGGACGCGGCCTGGGGCGGCGCGGGCCGGGGCGGCGCGGCCTGGGGCGGCGCGGGCGGCGGCTGACGGCCGGCGTCAGCCCTCGGGGGTCTCCCGGCCCGGCAGCGCGGGCACGGTGGGCGGGCAGAAGGTGCTGCTGTCCGAGGGGACGCAGGTCATGCCCTGGTTCATCGCGACGACGTTCCCCGGTCCCGAGATGGCCGCCGTGAACAGGTTGTCCAGGTCCTCGCCGCCGGTTCCGCAGCCGGAGAACGGCGGGATGTCGACCTCGCCGTTCATGGGCCCGCCGCCGAAGACGTTGACGTACTTCGGGAAGTCCCCGCTCAGCACCACCTTGTACGGCTTCGAGGTGCGGCAGTTCGGCCCCACGTCCAGAGGGGTTCCGTTGACCTCGACGTCGTGCAGGCGGAGCGACTGGGTGAAGGAGGCCGTGGCGAAGTAGGTCTTGCTCGTGCCCATGCCGATGTTTCCGGTCGAGATCGTGAGCGGTCCGTTCTCGAACGCCACCTTCGCGGACACGGGCTGGAAGCCGAACGTGAGGAAGGTGGAATCGGCGTCCGGCAGGCTCAGGTTGCCGAGCGAGTCGAGCCGGAGGTAGTAGCCGCCCTCGGCGTTGGCCGCGCGCTGGCCCCGGTGCACGTTCGCCAGGACGCTGATCAGTCCGGGCTTCTTGGCGGGGTCGTTGACGATCATCGCGCCGTTCAGCTTGTACACGTTGGCCAGGCCGACCGCGTAGGCGCAGCCGAACGTCCCGCCGCCGGGGATGTCGACCTCCATGACGTCGGCCCCGGGCGGCGGCTTCGGCGCGTCGCTCCAGTCCGCGGTTCCGGTGGGTGGGTCGACGGGGCACGGGTCCTCGTCGTCGGCCGCCGCGCGCGGCTCCACCGCGATGCCGTCACGGGCGCCGGAGGCCGTGTCCTCGTTCCCGGGTCCGTCGTCGCCCGGGCTCTTCGACGGCCAGGGGTCGGCGGCGCCGTCCGACACGGGCACGGTCGCCAGCGGCGCGCTTGCGTCCTCGCCGGGTTCGCAGGTCACCGTCGCGGCGGCGGATCCGGGCTGCTGGGCGGTGTCGGCGGCGGGGCGCACTCCGAGCGTGAGGCGGCCTGCGGTGAAGGTGGTGTCGCCCGCGGCCGGCAGGGTGACCGACGGGACGGGGCCGGTGTGGACGAGCTCCGTCCCTCCCTCGGCGGGGACCTCGGTCCCTGGGGCGGAGAGGTTCATCCACCGGGCGGTGGCGGACCGGCCCTTCTGCCGGATCTCCACGTCGAGTTCCGCGGTGCTCACCACCGCCTCGGCGCCGGGCGGCAGGAGCTTCTCCAGCTCCGCCCGCGAGAGCCGTACGCCGACCGTCACCGGTCCGGGCTCCAGCGGCGTCCCGGCGACGCCGGACGCCGGGAGGGCCGTGGTGACCTCGACGGCGACCCGCTCGGTCCCGCCGGGCAGCGCGCAGTCGTAGTCGAGGGTCGCCGGTCCGCCGCCCTCCTCCGCGGCGGATCCGGATCCGGACAGCATTCCCGCGAGGAGCGCGGCGGTCGCGACCGAGGCCAGCCGCACCGATCGTCCGCCGCCGGTCACCGTTGTCTTCACCTTCATACTGGCGCTGTCCTCCCTTGGTACGGGTATGGGGAAACGGCCGCGGCCGGCGGGTCCGGCGCGGCCCCCTGGCGCCGGACCCGCCGGGCGGGCCGTCAACGGCCGCTCGGGGCGGCGGCGGACCTGGGTCCGCCCGCCACCCCGAGCCGGTTGTGATCCGGGCTGTCCCCGCCCGGGCCGCCGCGTCAGGACGTGGCGGTGATCTTCTGCTTCGGGCTCACCACGTACTCGGCGTTGAAGCTGGCCACGTCGCCGTTGCTGATCAGGCCGAGGCAGCTGGCGTTGGACGCCTTCAGGTCGCTTCCGGTGCCGTCGATGACGAGGGAGCCCTTGGTGTTGTCGTAGTGCCCGTACACCTTGCCCTTGAAGTCCGCGTTGCAGCCGACGCCGGAGATGTGCGCCGAGATGTCGCTGACGGTGCCGTCGACCCAGTCCGTGTGCGTGGCGTTGGGCTGGAGGACGTTGAGCTTCCAGGGAGTCGCGGCCATGGAGACGGTGAAGGAGATGCCGCCCACGTCGCAGCCGGTGAAGGTGATTTTGTTGATGCTGCCGATGCCGACGCCGTCGGCGCTGCTCGCCTGGAGCGTCCCGGCCGTCACGGAGGAGGAGTCGCAGACGAGCTGGACGAGGGGCACGTCCAGGGTCGGCAGGGTGGCCTTGGCGGTGAATGCGCCGCCCGGGCTGACCGTCCAGGAATGCGACGTGGCGGTGGCCGAGGCCGACGACACGGTCATGCCGATGGCCGCGCCGAGGGCTGCGGTGACGAATGCGGCTCTGCGTGCAAGGGTGTTCACGGTTCCATTTCCCTTCAGAAGGCGTGACCCATGCGGAGAACCCGTCCCGCCGGAATGGCTGGAACTCCGATGGGGGCACAGGACAGAGAAGTGGCAGTCCAACCTGACCGACTGCGAGACCACTTGCGTTCGGCGAAGACGCTACGGTCGGGTAACGTTGCTTCGCAACAGTCACGCCGAAGAATCTCCCGCAGCGCGAATCCCGGTCGGTGATTTGTCGTACGCCGAGTGCCGGTCCCCGAAATCTTGTCCACAAGTGAGTACGGACGGCGCCCCGAGGCCGGCCCCGCCGCCGCTCGTCGGCCCCGCCCGGGGAGGGTTTCACGGCGGCCCGCACTGTCGCGAGTCCGTCCGTTATCGCGTCGCGGCCGCTTCCCGAAGGGACGTTCCCCCTCGCCCGCCGAGCGCGGGAGACCCCCGTCTCCCCGGGGCGCAACAGGGGATTCGGCCGGATCGGCCGACGGTCCCGCCTCGCGCTCGGCCGTATTCCCGGCAGGGGCTGCGGGCCGCGACACCTCGCGAAAGGGATCGTTCCTCAAGGGCCGGAGAGGCGAGTGCCGACGCCGTTCCCCGGCCCTTTCCGCCGGGCGCCGGACGGAACCGCGCCGTCCGGAGAAAGCCTTCGCGCCGCAATCGCGTTCCGCCGCCCTCTTGACTCACCGGCGGCGAGGCGGTCCACTTGTCCACCCGTCGACGGCCGTATCGCATTCCCTCATGTGAGGGCGGTACATATTCTCCGGGAAACCCCGGGAATTCCTGTCACGGAACGACAACCCGGTTCCACCCTCTTACCGGATGAAACGGAATCCGCGAGTCCGGGATTCGCGGCACTCCGCGTCCGCAGCCGCGGTAGGTGCCCCCTACATCTCGTCCTGTCGTGCCTGTGTGCACGGGCGCGCGCGTGGACTATCTTCAGCAGCCCACGTTGGTACGCACCTGACGGCTTGGGAGCGCTCCTCCCACGGCCCACCCCCCACTCGGGCGCCGGAGAGCAAGGGACACAGGAATGCCGGGAGTTGCACAGCCCTCGGAACTCGGAGAGCCGCTCGGACCCCTGCCACAGGAGTTCGCCGCGATCGTGCGTCCCGAGATACCCAGTCTGATCAAGGAGATAGGACTGGAGGTCACCCGGGCCTATCCCGTGTACGCGCGACTGCTCGACGGCCCGTACGGACAGGGCATCCGGGTCGGGGTGGAGCAGACCATCTCCGTCTTCGTGGACCAGGTCGCCGAGCCGACCGCCCCCTCCACCCTGCGCGACGAGATGTGCCGGAGGTTCGGCCGGTACGAGGCGTACGAGGGCCGCACCCTGGACCAGTTGCACGGCGCGTACCGGCTGGGCGCGCGGATCGCGCTGCGCCGGGCCAAGAAGATCGGCCGGCGCTACAACCTCTCCCCCACGATGATGCTCGCCTTCGCCGACGCCCTGTTCACCTACGTCGACGAGCTGGAGGCCCTCTCCCGCGAGGGCTATCTGGAGGTCCGCGCGGCCTCGGCCGACCACATGGGCACGCTCCGGCGCCGGCTGCTGCATCTGCTGCTCGCCGGGCGGCCGGTGCCGCGCACGGCCATCGCCGAACTGTGCGAGCAGACCGGCTGGACCATGCCCGACCAGGTGACGCTCGTGGCCGTGCGCCCGCCGGCGGATCCGGGCGGAGCGGGCGCCGACCGGGACGTCCTCGTCGACTTCACCGACCCCCAGCCGCACTTACTCGTCCCCGGGCCGCTCGACGACGCGCGAAGACGCATGCTCGAACGGGCGCTCCGGGGCCACCACGCCGCCGTCGGTCTGACCGTCCCCGCCGTCAACGCCTCCGACTCGATCCGCTGGGCCCGTCGCGTGCTCGAACTCGTCGACGCGGGCGTGATCGAGGACGGGCCGATCGTCCTTAGCGAGGACCATCTGATCACCCTCTGGCTGCTGTCCGACACGGCTCTCCTCGACCAGCTGGCACGACGCGAGCTGGCCCCGCTCGCCGGGATCAGCCCCAACCGGCGCGAGCGGCTGATCGAGACCCTGCGGATCTGGCTCGACACCCGCGGCACCGCGGCCCAGATGGGCGAACTGCTCGATGTGCACCCGCAGACGGTCCGCTACCGGATGCGCAATCTGGAGTCCATCTTCGGCGAGCAGCTCGTCGACCCCGAATCCCGGTTCTCGACCGAGGCGGTGCTGCGCGCGCTCCAACTGCAACCGCGCGCCGGAGACGACGGCGTCCCGCCCGAACCGCCGGCCGAACGGGCCGGAGCCGGATCACGTGGCGCACGGCAGGTCAACTTACCCTGGAGTAAGGCGAAATAGCCGGTCAGTCCCAAACGGTTGCCACACGGAGACGTTCTCAAGGAGAAACCCGGAACTGTGTGCCGTACACATGGAGGGGTCGGCCGCCCGCCCGGCGGCCGAGCCCGGAACCGTCTCCTGGCCGATCACCGAGAGGGAACCCCCATGACCGCCCCGTACCCGCTCTTCCCCGTGCCGATCCCGGACCGGGTCGCCGCGCTGATCGGCTCCTGCATCCCCCCGCACATCCTGCGGGCGGAGTTCGACGCCGCGTGCGCCGCACGGGAGGTGCGCCGGTTCCGCGGCCCCCTGCTCTGCACCGAGGACCAGGCCGACCGCGAACAGGCGCTCGCGGAGCTGGCGCGCGCCAACAAGATCCTCGCCGCCCATCACCCGCGGCTGCCGGTGCGCCCCGGCAGCGCGTGGTGACCCGCCCGCCCGACGCGCGGGCGGGCGCTCCGGCGGGAATTGCGCCCGGCCCCCCGCACAACGGGCGCCCCGGGGCCCCGGTCGGGCCGGGCGTCCGTCGGCGCGTGCCCGCGCGGGCGGGCCGGACGGCTCTCAGAAATCCGCGGCCACGTACACCCAGGCGCCGTCGAGACGGGTGAAGCGGCTCTTCTCGTGGAGCGCGTCCGGTTGCCCGCCGACGGTGCAGTGCGCCCGGAAGGTGACCGTGCCCGTGGTGTGGAAGGCGCTGCCGCCGGTCGTCTCCAGGACCTCCAGGCGGTCCCACCGCATCGTGGGATCGAAGTCGACGGCGGGCGGCCGGGTGTCCGGGTGCCAGGTGCGGAGCAGATACGCCTCGTCCCGGACGACGAACGCGCTGTACCGGGAACGCATCAGCGCCTCGCAGGTGGACGCGGCGGCCCCGGCGTGCAGACGGCCGCAGCAGTCGGCGTAGGCGCCGGGCAGGCCGCAGGGGCACGTCGACGGGCCGGTGATCGCGGAAGGCCGCTCCGCGCGGGCGGCGGACCGCCTCGGTCGTGTGGTGCGTCGTGACATGCCCCCATTGTCTCCCCCCGGGCCTGTTCCCCGGGCCGGGGCGGCCGTCGTCCTCCACGCCCCGGACAAGCCGCGGGACGGTCGGAACGCGTCGCCGGGGCGGTCAGGGCTTGCGGGCCACCCCGGCGTAGCCCGGGATCGGCTCGTCGCCGGGGACGTCGACGGGCTCGCCCAGCTCCGGACGCCAGTCGGCGGAGAGCGAGACGCCCGGTTCGACGAGTTCGAGGTCGTCGAAGAACGCGGTGAACTCGGCGCGCGTGCGCAGCCGCAGCGTCATGCCGCGGGCCCGGTACACGGCGGACGCCTCCTCCGCCCCGTCGGGGTCGAAGTCCCCGGTGGTCTGCGACAGGACCAGGAAACTGCCCGGGGGCAGCCGTCCGACCAGTCGGTCGACGAGGCCGGTCGCCTCGTCCTCGTCGTCCAGGAAGTGCAGCAGGGCCAGCATCGACAGCGCGATGGGCCGGTCGAAGTCGAGGATCCGGGCGGCCTCTTCGAGGATGAGTTCCGGCTCGCGGGCATCGGCCTGGAGGTACTCGGTGGCGCCCTCGGGGGTGGACCGCAGCAGGGCGGCCGCGTGCGCGAGGACGATCGGGTCGTTGTCGCAGTAGACGACGCGCGCCTCCGGGGCGACCCGCTGGGCTATCTGATGGAGGTTGGGCTCGGTGGGGATGCCGGTGCCGATGTCGAGGAACTGCCGGACGCCGTTCTCGGCCAGCCACCGGGTGGCCCGGTGCATGAAGGCCCGGTTGACCCGCGCCATGTCGCGTCCCCGGGGTTGCAGGGCCAGCAACTGCCGGGCCATCTGTTCGTCGACCGGGTAGTTGTCCTTGCCGCCGAGAAACCAGTCGTACATCCGCGCGGGATGCGGACGGCTGGTGTCGATCTCCGCGGCTCGGGGGTCGTACCCGGTCATACGCGCTCCAGGGGTCCTTGGGTCGGCGGACAGCAGCAGTGTGGGACAGGGACGGGCGGCGACGCCGGGTGTTCGGAAAGAAAGCCGTCCGGTCTGCTGCGGGGTCCTCCGTTCGGATCGGAAGGGTCGGGGCGGTCACGCCGGCCGGGCCGGACCGGCCGGATCGGGGCGTCAGGTCAGGAGGAAGTCCGCCTGACCCGACTTCGCCCCCTGGATGAAGGCGGCGATCTCGTGGTGCGAGTAGATCAGGGCGGGGCCGTCCGGATCGGCGGACTGGCGGACGGCGACCCTGCCGTCGGACAGCTTCATGGCTTCGACGCAGTTGCCTCCGTTCCCGCCGCTCCACGGCTTGTGCCAGCCCTCGGCGCCGAGCTCGGCGGCGGGCATGCCGTTGTATATGGGATCCATCACAGCTCCTTGCGGAAATCCCGGAGGATCTCCTTCGTGCGTTGTGCAGTCGCGGCCTGAGCCGCCATGCGGTCCATGACTTCGAGGTAGGAGGCCACCTCGGCGCGCGCGTCGAAGTAGACCGCGCCGGTCAGGTACTCGCTGTAAACCATGTCGGGGAGTTCGGGGACCCCGAATCGGAAGAGGACGAAGGGGCCGTAGGTGCCCGGGTGGTGACCGGTCGAGAACTCCGCGATCTGCAGGGTCACATGCGGCATCTCGGTCGCCTCGAGGAGCCGGTCGATCTGCCCGCGCATCGCGTCGGCGCCGCCGACCGGGCGGCGCAGCACCGTCTCGTCCATCACCACCCACAGCTTCGGGGCGTCCGGTCCCTGGAGCAGGGACTGCCGCCGCATCCGCAGCGCGACATGGCGCTCGATGTCCTCGGGCCTGGTCTGGCCGACGGCCCCCGTGCGCAGCACCGAACGCGCGTAGTCCTCGGTCTGGAGCAGACCGGGCACGAAGTGCGGCTCGTACATGCGCAGAAGGCTGGCGGCGCCCTCCAGGCTGACGTACATGCTGAACCAGTCGGGCAGCACGTCGTGGTAGCGCTGCCACCATCCGGGCTTGTTGGCCTCCTCGGCGAGACCGACGAAGGCCTCGACCTCGTCGTCCGGGATCCCGTACGCCTGCAGCAGCATCTGGACGTAGGGGATCTTCAGAGCGACCTCGGCGGTCTCCATCCTGCGTACCGTCGCGGGTGCGACCCGTAGCACCTTGGCAGCCTGGTCACGGCTCAGTCCGACCCGCTCCCGCAGATCCTGCAGGCGCTTGCCGAGAACGACCTGACCCACGGTCGGAGCGGACCGCGGTTCGCTCACTTCAGACCTCCCCATGCGCTGTTTGGCAGCAGTGTGCCATGCGCAGGACCCCGTGACACAGTCACTCTGAAATTTTCAGAGTGCCCCTTGCCAAGTGTTCCAGACAGGGGGAGAGTTGGTGCGTGAACCAATTCGCGTAGTCACGACCGTGCTCATTCGCGTGAGATCACGGAGTGTGACGCAGCCCCCACTGTGAGGAATGGTTGTGGCACCTGGCAGTGCGCTCATCCCCCGGCTCGTGGACCTCAGCCCCGGGACGGAAGCGCTCCGGTACTGCTTCGCGCTGCCGGCGCACCCCGAGTCCGTGGCCGGTGCGCGGCGGCTGGCCCGGGCCCGGCTCGACGCGTGGCGACTGGACGAGGTGGCGCACGAGGCCGCGGTCCTGATCGTCTCCGAGCTGGTCACCAACGCGGTGGTGCACACCATGAGCGCCCGTGTCGTGTGCGAGCTGCGCCGCCTGGACAGACGGCTCCGGATAGCCGTGCAGGACCAGGGGCACCAGCCCAGCGGGCCGAGGCTGTGCCGTACCGCCGACGACGAGCACGGACGCGGGCTGATGCTGGTCGACGCGATGAGCAGTGCCTGGGGTTCCCGCTACGCCCAGTTCGGCTCGGGCCGGATCGTCTGGGCCGAGCTGCCGCACGGCTCGGAGCCCTCGTGTTGAGGAACGCCATGTCCCATCTGCGCAAGACACGCCGCACCCACGAGGCCGGGGACCCGGCCGTCACGGGACCGGTGCGGCTTCCGCTGCCGTCCGCCTTCGCGGCGACCCTGGGGTGCGACGCCGTGGGCGTGCCGTCCCGGTACGGCTTCCGGCTGCTGTCCCACCTGCCGCGCGCCGGTTGCGTCTTCGCGGACGCCGACCAGTGGTGGTGGATCGTGCCCGCCGGCTCCGACCTGGATCTGGACTGGCCCGCGCAGGCCTCCTATGTGCGGGGCGCGCGGGTGCCGGCGGTGCGGCCCAGGCTGATCCACCAGCCCGACGGCGACACCCCGTACACCCCGCCCATCCCGCTCTTCCTGATGGTCTGCCAGGTCATGGGGGTCGCGCCGTCCTGGGCGCCGTCCGGCGACGCACGCGCGGTCTCCGCGCCCTGACGGAGCCTGACGCCCCCTCGCCCCAGGGGCCGGACCTCACCGCTCCTCTCCCCCGCTGACCTGCGCGTTCACCGCGCCGACGCCCCGTTCACGCTGCGTTGTCAGTGGCCCGTTCTACTGTGGCGCCACTGATCGAAAACCTGCCGGAGTGCGGGTGGTCCGGGAGTGAAGGGGGCGGAGCCGTGCGCCGCTGGGAGTATGTCGAGGGCACTGCGTCGAAGTTCTGGGAGACCGGGGCCGAGGGCGCCGTCGTGACGGTGCGTCACGGGCGGCGCGGGACCGACGGGATCACTCGGACGAAGGAGTACGCGTCGGCCGCGGCCGCGGCGGAGCAGGTCCGCCGCGCGATCGCGGAGAAGGAGAGGAAGGGCTACCGCGAGGTGGACCTTCCGGACGCGCCCGCGGCGACGGGGGACGCCCGGGAGGCCCCGGCCGCCGGGCCCCTGGTCCTCCCCGACGAGGACACCTTCACCCTGCCCTCCGACTGGAGGCGGGAGCTCCTTCCCCGGCGCGGCGGTATCCCCCGTGCGCGGGGCAGGACGTCGCGAGAGGACCTGGAGAGGGTCGACGCCGCGATCGTCGAGCACGCCTCCTGGATCCAGGAGTTCGTCGACTCCCCGGCCTCGGACGCCGCGTCGGCCGATCAGTTGCGGGCGTATCTCGCGGGAGACCCGGCGCCGACCGGCGCGGCCGCGCTGAGCACGATCGTCCCGCTGCCCCTGTCCTGCTCCGCCTGGGTGGACAGGTGGTGCGACCAGCACGGCCTGCCGTTCGCCGCGCGCGCCGCGGTCGAGGTGCTCCTGGTCGACGCCACCTGGGGATATCAGGGCAACAGCCGGACGACGCCCGCGCTGAAGACGCTCGACCGCCCGCATCCCCCGTTCCGGGCGCGGAGCGACCTGCTGGTGCTGAACCGGGTCCGTACGCTCCTCGCCGCGGCGGACGAGGAGACCTACCGCGCGGCGGTCGAGGCGCTGGCCGGCTGCCGTACCGACGCCGTGCGCAGGATCGTCGTCTCCTACCTGGCGCCGAGCGAGACGGCATGGGTCGACGAGCTGTGCGCCGATCCCGAGGTCACAGAGGAACACGACAGCGGCCTGCTGGCGATGGTGTTCAGCTCGCTGTACTCCGCCGACCAGCCGGCGTGCTTCTCCCGCCACCCCTCCTTCGCCCATGCCAAGGCGCTGCTCGCGACCACGGCCGAGGGAATCGGCACGGCCGTCGGGCCGCTGCTGGCCGCCGTGCTCGACGGCGGCCGGCAGTACGTCGACGCGGTGACGGACGCCGCCGAGGCCCTGGCCGAGATCCCCACCGACGAGGCGTTCCTCGCCCTGCTGTCGCACGCGGATCTGAAGCACGCCCGTCCGGCGCTCCTCGACGCCATGCGCCGCTACCCGGTGCGGGCCGCGCGGCTGCTGGCCGCCGAGTCCCGTCGTGCCGCGGGCTCGGGCGCGAGCGCCGACCGGACGCGCCAGTTGCTGCGGACCCATGTCGCGGCCCACCGCGAGCTGCTGGCCCTCGCGCTCGACGGTCTGGACGCCGAGGCGGCCGAGGTCGTGGGACCGCTGCTCGATCCCGCCGACCGGATCCCCGACGCCCCCGCGGACGTCCTCCCGGCGGTTCTGACGACGCCGCCGTGGTCCCGCCCCCGTGCCAGGGCCGAGGCCCTGGTGGTGACGGGTCTGACGGCAGAGGCCGCGCCCTCCGTCGCGTGGCTGCCCGGCGAGCGGGAGACCTGGGCGGCCTGCTCGTCCTGGTACACGACCAGGCGCGCCGACGGCCGGTGGCCGGGCCGGGACCAGGACGATCCCGCCCTTCGGCACGATCTGAACGAGGGCGGTCTCTCCTCGGCCTGGCTCTACGTCCACGGCCCGGAGGAGCTCGTCGCCCCGTATCTCGCCGACTGGGATCCGACGGACTTGTGGGACGCCGGGGACACGCTCAAGCCGATCGTCGCCCGATTCGGCGTCGCCGCGCTGCCGATGCTGCTGCGCGCGGCGCCCCGCCAGCCCGCCTCGCTCGCGCCGCTGCTGCTCCCGTTCGTCGACGTGCGGGTGGCCCGGCACATGGCGGACTGGGCGGTCCGCCTCAAGTCCGCCGCGGCGACGGCTCGCTCCTGGTTCGCCCGGCACGGCGCTGCCGCCGCCCCGCTCCTGGTGCCCGACGCCGTGGGCAGGGCCGGTGCGCCCCGGCGGGCCGCCGAGCAGGCGCTGCTCGTGACGGCCTCGCTGCACGGCGACGCGGTGGTGCGCGAGGCGGCCCGGGGGTTCGGCGCGAAGGCGCTGGCCGCGGTCGATGTGCTGCTGGCCGCGGATCCGCTGGAACGGGCGCTGCCCGCCAGGATGCCTGAGCTGCCGGCCTGGGCGGAGCCCGCGCTGCTGCCCCAGATCGTGGTCCGGTCCGGCGGCGCGCTGCCGGAGGGCTCGGTGCGCCACGCCCTGATGACGCTGGCGCTGTCGAAGCCCGGCGAGGTGTACCCGGGGGTCGCCGCGTTCGTCGAGACGGCCACGGCCGCCTCGCTCGCCGAATTCGCCTGGGCCCTGTTCGAGCAGTGGCAGATGGCCAACCTGCCCGCGAAGGAGTCGTGGGTGCTGCACGCCCTGGGACTGCTCGGCGACGACGAGACCGTGCGCAGGCTCACACCCGTCGTCCGGGCCTGGCCCGGTGACGGCGCCCATCACCGGGCCGTGGAGGGCCTGGACGTCCTGGCGACGATCGGCAGCGATGTCGCGCTGCTGCATCTGCACGGGATCGCGCAGCGGGTGAGGTTCAAGGGGCTGAAGGCCCGGGCCCAGGAGAAGATCGCCGAGGTCGCCGCCGGTCTGGGGCTGACCGGCGATCAGCTCTCCGACCGCCTGGTGCCGGACCTGGGCCTGGACGCGGACGGTTCGACCGTCGTCGACTACGGCACGCGCAGGTTCACGGTCGGCTTCGACGAGCAGCTGCGGCCGTATGTGCTGGACGAGGACGGCAAGCGCCGCAAGGACCTGCCCAAGCCCGGGGCCCGGGACGACGCGGAGCTCGCCCCGGCGGAACGCAAGCGGTTCATGGCGATCAAGAAGGACGTCCGGACGATCGCGTCGGACCAGGTGCGCAGGCTGGAGAGCGCGATGGTGACCGGGCGCTCCTGGACGGCGCGGGAGTTCGCGGAGCTGTTCGTCGCCCATCCGCTGCTCTGGCATCTGGTGCGCCGCCTGGTGTGGCTGAGCGAGACGGACGACGGGGCGCGCGCCGCGTTCCGGGTCGCGGAGGACCGCACGTTCGCCGACGTGGAGGACGAGGTCTTCGAACTGGCCGAGGACGCGACGGTGCGGCTGGCGCACCCGGTCCTTCTGGGCGGCGAACTGGCCGCCTGGTCCGAGCTGTTCGCCGACTACGAGATCCTCCAGCCGTTCCCGCAGCTGGGCCGCGCCGTGCTCACGCTGTCCGACGGGGAGCGCGAGGGCTACCGGCTCCCCCGGTTCGAGGGGCTGAAGGTGCCGACCGGGAAGGTCCTCGGCCTGGAGCGGCGCGGCTGGGAACGCGGGGAGCCGCAGGACGCCGGGGTGGAGCGCTGGATCTCCAAGCGGCTGGGCGACGACCGCTGTCTGGTGATCGCCCTGGACGGCGGCATCGCGGCCGGAGCGGTCGACGTGTTCCCCGAGCAGATCCTGGAGACGGTGTGGCTCGACGTCCGGCCCCAGGACCACTGGTCCTCGCATGAGCACCCGCTCCGCTTCTCCTCGCTGGACCCGGTCACGGTGTCCGAGCTCCTCGTCGACCTGACCGAGCTCACCGAGGGCGCCGCGTCATGACCGTAGGGAACGAACCGCGGCGCGCCGGGGAGCCGGACGGCGCGACGGGGCCGGTGCAGCGGCCCCCGGCCGAGGTGCGGTACGCGGACGAGCTCGCCGCGCTGCGGGCGGACGACCGCGGGCCCCGGCCGCCCGGCTGGGCGCTGAGCCTGCGCGCGGCGCGCCGCTTCGTCGTCGGTGACCCGGAGTCGGGCATCGGCCGGAAGTTCGTCGGCAACCCCTCGCTCGTGGACCGCGCGCTGGTGACGCTGGCGACGAACCGCGGGCTGATGCTGGTCGGGGAGCCGGGCACCGCCAAGTCGCTGCTCTCCGAGCTGATCGCGGCCGCGGTCAGCGGGGACTCGACCCTGACGGTGCAGGGCGGCGCCGCCACCACCGAGGACCAGATCAAGTACGGCTGGAACTACGCGCTGCTGGTCGCGGAGGGGCCGTCCACCCGTTCGCTGGTGCCGGCGCCGATGCTGCGCGGCATGGCCGAGGGCAGGCTGGTGCGCTTCGAGGAGATCACCCGCTGCCCACTGGAGGTGCAGGACTCGCTGCTGTCGCTGCTCTCCGAACGCGTGGTGGCGATTCCCGAGCTGACCGGGCCGGACGGCATGGTCTTCGCCCGTCAGGGGTTCAACGTCATCGCGACGGCCAACACCCGGGACCGGGGCGTCAATGAGATGAGCGCGGCGCTCAAGCGCCGGTTCAACTTCGAGACCGTGTTCCCGATCCCGGACCTGGACACCGAACTGGCGCTCGTCGAGGCGGAGGCGACGGCTCTGCTGCGGCGTTCCGGGGTGGAGCCGCCGCCGGACCGGGACGTGCTGGAGGTCCTGGTGGCGACGTTCCGGGAGCTGCGTACCGGGGTCGGCGAGCAGGGCGGAACGGGGGTGGGGCCGGACCGCCCCTCGGCGGTGATGAGCACGGCGGAGGCCGTGTCGGTCGCCCATGCCGTGGGCGTGCGCGGCTGGTTCCTGCGCGGCGAGCCGGGCAGCGCCGCCGATGTGGTGGCGTGTCTGGCGGGGACGGCGGCCAAGGACAGCCCGGAGGACCTGGCCCGGCTGCGCCGCTATCTGGAGCAGGAGGTGCCGCACCGTCGCGGGCCGGCGTGGCGGGCCCTGTACGACGCGCGTCATCTGCTGGCCGGCTGATGTCCGCGGTGTTCCTGGGGGTGCGGCACCACTCCCCCGCCTGCGCGCGGCTCGTCGAGCGGACCGTCGAGGAGCTGCGCCCCGCCCATGTGCTCGTCGAGGGGCCCGCCGAGATGAACGGGCGCCTGGACGAGCTGCTGCTCGGGCACGAGCTGCCCGTCGCGGTGTTCGGCCACTACCGCGACGAGGACCGGGCGGCGACGTCCTGGGCCCCGCTGTGCGACTACTCGCCGGAGTGGGTCGCGCTGCGGGCGGGGCGGGCGGCCGGGGCGGAGGTGCGCTTCATCGATCTCCCGGCCTGGCACCCGGCGTTCGCGGAGCGCGCCAACCGGTACGCCGACGCCGAGGCCCGCTACGCGGAGGCGACGGACCGGCTGTGCCGGCGATTCGCGGTGGATTCGCCGGACGCGCTGTGGGACCGGCTGTTCGAGGTCGAGCCTGCGGACGGTCTCGCGGAGCGGCTCGACGCGTACTTCGCCCTGGTGCGCGGGGACGCGGAGGCCGACGCGGGCGACCGGGCGCGCGAGACGTACATGGCGGCGTGGGTGCGGGCGGCCGTCGCCGCGGCCGGGGACCGTCCGGTGCTGGTGGTGACGGGCGGTTTCCACCAGCCCGCGCTCCGGGCGCTCACCGGTCCGGAACGGCCGGCCGACAGCAGCGGCAACGGCAACAGCAGCGGCAGCGGCAGCGGCAGCGGCAGCGGC